>DPRC01000060.1:2672-6352 GCA_003537695.1 Polaribacter sp. | reverse complement strand
TCAATTGCGACATTGTCTGAACTGTCTTTTATTTCTCTTTTGATATCGTTTGTAGCGTCTTTTACTTGGCGAATCCCTTTGCCCAATCCCCTTGCAATTTCAGGAATCTTGTCTGCACCAAAAACCATCACTACAATTAATAGGATCACCATAATTTCTGGGCCGCTAATAAATAAGAATACCGTTTGCATATAACAAAGATACAGTCTTATTTTTACAAATAGAAGCCTATTATTTCTTTAATATGAATTTTAATACCCCATATAAGATAGGTGTAAAATAGTGTGTATATTTGTTAAAAAAAGATAGCAGATGTTAATGATTGGTCCTTTCGCTATAGTTGTTTTAGCGGTTTTGTTTCTCTCTTTAGTTGTTACAGCGCTCGTTTTGGCTTCTAAAAATAAAAGCAATATGCGTTTCTTAATTTGGGGAGTCTTTATTTTATCTGTTCCCTTTGTTGGGGCGGTTACATGTATTATTAGTCACTATTTTGGGAGAAAAGTAATGGAAAGGGCTTAAGAAAGGAAGAATTACAGCTTATTTAACAGCATGCGCTTAATTTCATTTAATTTCATCAGTGCTTCAATAGGTGTTAAAGTATCAATATTCGTTGCTAAGATTTCTTCGCGGATATTTTCTAAAAGAGGGTCGTCCATTTGAAAAAAGCTGAGTTGCATTTCTTCGTGTTGGGACTGTTTCAAAACCTCTTTTACCTCTGAATTTTTATTGTTTTTTTCTAACCTAGCCAATATTTTATTTGCTCGATGTATTACCATATTTGGCATTCCTGCGAGTTTTGCTACATGAATACCGAAGCTATGGTTTGAGCCTCCAGACACCAACTTTCGTAAGAAAATAATGCTGTCCTTCAATTCCTTTACAGAGACATTAAAGTTTTTTATTCGCTCAAAAGTAGCGGTCATTTCGTTGAGTTCATGGTAATGCGTTGCAAATAATGTTTTTGCTTTAGACGGGTGTTCGTGTAAAAACTCTGAAATTGCCCAGGCAATGGAGATTCCGTCATAGGTAGAGGTTCCACGACCAATTTCATCCAATAGGATTAAACTTCTATCCGATACATTATTTAAAATAGAAGCAGTTTCATTCATTTCTACCATAAAGGTAGATTCTCCCATCGAGATGTTGTCGCTTGCGCCAACTCTTGTAAAAATCTTGTCTACAATACCAATTTTAGCATTTTGAGCGGGGACATAACTTCCCATTTGGGCCAATAAAACAATGAGTGCGGTCTGTCTTAAAATTGCTGATTTCCCAGACATATTTGGCCCGGTAATCATAATTATTTGCTGTTGTTTTCTATTCAGCACGATATCATTGGCAACATAGGTTTGATCTATGGGCAATTGTTTCTCAATAACTGGATGTCGTCCGTTTTTAATCTCTAAATCTGTACTTTCATCCATTATCGGGCGCACATAATTGTTGTCAATTGCTAAAACTGAAAAAGAGAGCAAACAGTCAATTTTCGCAATAATTTGAGCATTTTCTTGAACAATTTGTACAAATTGAATGATGTATTGTAGTAGTTTAGAAAATATTTCTTGCTCTAGTTTTTGAATTTTGTCTTCCGCACCTAAAATCTTTGTTTCATATTCTTTGAGCTCTTCTGTAATATAACGCTCGGCATTTACAAGGGTTTGCTTGCGGATCCACTCCTCAGGAACTTTGTCTTTATGGGCGTTTCTAACTTCTATAAAATAGCCAAAAACATTATTAAAGGAAATTTTTAAACTTGTAATTCCTGTGCGCGCTGTTTCACGCAGTAACATGGCGTCTAAATATTCTTTTCCAGAAGTTGAAATTGCACGTAAATCATCCAACTCTTGGTGTACACCTTTTGCAATGGCATTTCCCTTATTGATGTTTACAGGCGCATTGTCAAATAATGTTTCAGAAATTTTTTCAACTAAATCAGTAGCACTATGTAGTTGATTGCCGAGCTCTTTAACGGTGCTGTTTTTACTTTTTTCTGCAGCCAGTTTAATAGGTAAAATGGCCTTTAAAGAGTCTTTTAGTAAGACAATTTCTCTTGGAGACGCTTTTGCTGTAGCAACCTTAGAAATCAAGCGTTCAAGGTCTGATATTTGCTGTAGCTGATAGCTGACTGTTTGTGAAAAAGTATCCGAATCTATAAAAAACTTAACCAATTCATGGCGCTTTTTAATACTGTCAATATTTTTTAAAGGAAGTGCTAACCAGCGCTTAAGCAGTCTCCCACCCATGGGAGATATTGTTTTGTCAATAACATCTAAAAGCGTAATTGCATTTACAGAATTTGGATTATAAAGTTCCAGGTTTCGAACCGTAAAGCGGTCCATCCAAACATAATCATCTTCAGCAATTCTGCGAATAGATTGAATGTGTTTTAGCTGGTTGTGTTGTGTTTCCGATAAATAATATAAGACCGCTCCTGCGGCTATAATCCCGTTTTTAAGATTTTCAATACCAAATCCTTTCAAGGTATTTACTTCAAAATGATTTTGTAAAGTTTCGTTGGCATATTCTTTTTGAAAAACCCAATCATCTAAGTAAAACGTATAATATCGGTTTTCAAAAAGCGTTAAAAACTCTTGTTTGTTTTGTTTTTGAACTAAAACCTCACTTGGGTTAAAGTTTTGTAGTAATTTGTCTACGTATTCTGCATTGCCCTGCGCCACTAAATATTCTCCAGTAGAAATATCTAAAAATGAAATTCCAAGCTGCTTCTTATCAAAGTGAACCGCTGCTAAAAAATTATTTGTTTTGGTGTGAAGCACTTCGTCATTAAAGGATACTCCAGGGGTAATTAATTCTGTAACGCCGCGTTTAACGATGTTTTTAGTCATTTTTGGATCTTCCAATTGATCGCAAATAGCAACGCGCATTCCCGCTTTCACCAATTTTGGTAAGTAGGTGTTTAGGGAGTGATGTGGAAAACCTGCGAGGGCGGTTTCAGTTTCACTTCCTGCGCCTCGTTTTGTTAAGGTAATTCCTAAAACTCCAGCTGCTTTTTTGGCATCTTCACCAAAGGTCTCATAGAAATCTCCAACACGAAAAAGCAACATAGCATCAGGATATTTTGTCTTGATGGCATTGTATTGTTTCATTAAAGGAGTTACCTTTTTAGGAGTGGGTTTTGCCAATTTTTTAGAATTTTTAAATTAGTTTTGCTAAGATAAAAATTAGTAGTCAGTATTTAGTAGCTGTTGAACATGAACTTATCCACAAAATATGAGAAAACTTAAAAATAACGAGCTGGGCAGAATCTCTGTTGAGGAGTTTAAGGCTCAAAAGAAAACACCTATAATTGTGGTATTGGATAATATTCGCAGTGTAAATAATATTGGTGCTGTTTTTAGGACATCAGATGCCTTTTTAATTGAAAAAATATATTTGTGTGGTATTTGTGCAACACCTCCAAATAAAGAAATTCATAAGACAGCCTTGGGTTCAACGGAGTCCGTAGCATGGGAATATATAGCAGATACTTTGACTGTGATTGAAAAATTAAAAAAAGATAAGGTAAAAGTGTTGGCTATTGAACAGGCCGAAAATAGCACGAAGTTAGACGTTTTTTTTCCTGATAAAAGTGAGAAATACGCAATTGTGTTGGGAAATGAAGTCAAAGGAGTGCAGCAGGATGTTGTGAACGCTTCAGATGTATGTATTGAAATTCCACA
>DPRC01000060.1:0-2255 GCA_003537695.1 Polaribacter sp. | reverse complement strand
AAATTAAAAGTTATATTTTAGGGAATATAAGAGTGTTTTTATTAAAAACGAATAGAATTATGAAACTTATCTCCAAAACTTTATAACATAAAAAATGAAAGGAGCGGTACCTTCGACGGTTCTTGTTAGAAAAAAGTTCCTAAAAAAGAAGTAGCAAAAATAGAGAAAGTTAAAAAACCTAGATGAAACAACAACAAAGTAAAATTTTTCTTTTAATGTTCTTTTTTTTGAGTTTTCCCTTGTTTTCTCAAACGGAAGAAATCATTGGCAGTAGCGATTCTATTGTGATGCTCCTCAAAGAGTATTCAAAAACAAAAGATGGGAACTTGCCTCAAAAAGCTTTTTTAATAGCGGAACAAACCAAGATAGATTCCGTACTTAAAAAGACTTACTTTGATTTTGGTTTGCAAAGTTATTTTAATAAGGATACCGCAAACATTAAGTTAACGGAGAGAAAGCTCCAGAAGCTCTACAGTCAAACAAAAGAACCCGCTACGTTAGCAAAACGATATTATTACAAGTCTCTTTTTCATAAGGTTCAGTTACGTGCAGACAGCGCTTTTTATTACCTCCACAAATCTAAAAATATTTCCATTCAATTAAAAGATTCTCTCGAGGCCACGAGAAGACTGCTTTCTATGGCAGCAATTCAGTTTTTTGAAAAAGATTTTTTAGGAAGTGAAATTACAATTATTGAAGGTTTGCGCATGGTAGAACCCCTAGAAGAAGTTTTTTTTACGGGACTTTTATATGAAAGACTTGCCAATGTTTTGTTTATTACAGAAAGACAAGAAGAAGCTAGAAAATATTATTTAAAATTTTTTGAACTTCAAAAAAGAATTCCAAAAGTAAAGTTAAAATATGAAAAAGTGAGGCTAAACCTGCACTTAGCGAAGACTTATGAGGCGGAGCAAAACTATACAAAGGCAATAGAATACTTTCGTAAATGTTTATTGGTGGATAGTGTTAAGACTAAAAGCACCTACAGATATGAAGGTGCTTTAGAGGGGTTTTCTTTTAGCAATTTTATGTTGGGAAATAAAAAGCTAGCTTTAAAAGGATATTTAGAAGTTTTAAAATCGAGACAAGCAAGAGGTCACAAAAGAGGTTTGATTTTTTCTTACTCGCTTTTAGGAGAGCTTTATGCCGATGATAATAAAAAAAAGAAAGCCATATTTTATGCTAAGAAAGCCTTAAAAGTGGCAAAAGAAATACGACAGTCTGCCAAGATCTCAGAAAATTTATTTTTTTTATCTAATTTGGTAAAAGGAGAGAAAGGGAGGCAGTACTTAGCGGCTAGAGCAATGTTAAATGATAGCCTTTACAAAAGAGAGCGAGGTTTAAAAAATCAGTTTGCGAAAGTTCGATATGAAACAGAAAAAAAGGAGATTGAAAACAGGCTTTTAAAACAAGAAAATTCAAGGAGGAAGTTAGAGCTAGAGCGTCAAAGACAGCAAAAAGTTATAGGTTGGTTGCTTGCTGGTGGTAGTCTTTTATTTATTGGTTTTGGAGCAAGTATTGTTTTTAATAGAAGGAAAAAAATGATTTTTGAGGCGAAACTTCAACAAGTAGCGATTCGAGAAAAAGAGCGTCAACAAATTGCAAAGTCGCTGCATGACGAGGTTGCTGGGGACATTAGAATGTTACACCTAAAGCTAGCAACAAACAAACATTTAGAAGAAGCGGGAAAACTAGAAGTTATAAAGGAAAATGTTCGAAATTTATCACATCAGTTGAGCAGTGAAAGTTTTGACAGCGTAACTTTTAAGGATCAGGTAATTAATTTAATTTCAGATTTTTTTGAAAGTAATATCCGTATAAAAATTCAGGAAATTGACGCTGTGGGGTGGCTAAAAATAAATAATTCTATTAAAAGAACTTTATTTTTGTCTATTAGAGAAAGTATCCAAAACACACACAAACACACACAAGCAACAGCATTAGTGCTGGAGTTTCGTGAAACGAAGAAGGCGGTTTTTCTAACAATTTCTGACAATGGACAGGGGTTTGATACTGCTGTAAAGCAAAAGGGTATTGGTTTAAAAAATATGCAAGAGCGTATAGAAGAAATTAACGGTGTATTCTTTATAGAGAGTGCCTTAGACCAAGGGACTACCATACACATACAAATAGAAAAGTATGGCACATAAAACAAGAATTTTAATTGCAGATGATCATCAATTAGTAATTCAGGGGATTCTTATTTCATTAAAAGAAGTAGGCGATTTTGATGTGGTTACCACAAATACCTGCGA
>DPRC01000117.1:2896-3730 GCA_003537695.1 Polaribacter sp. | reverse complement strand
GGCCAATACCATTAAAAGTAAAAAACTTTTATTTTTCATTTTTTTTAATTATTTGAGGCAAATATAAATATTTAATCAGGTTCTAAATGCGAAAATTCTAGGGATTTTAGCAAATTAAAAAATCCCAAACACATGTTTGGGATTTTTTCTTACTTAGGAAGTTGTTTTGGTTTCCAACTTCTTAATACCTTTTTTAATTTTAATGGTAAGTTTATTTTCCTTTTCGTTTAAGTCCATGGAAATCGTATCACCTTCAGAGAGTTTCGAATTTACAATCTCTTCCGCCAAGGCATCTTCGATGTATTTTTGTATCGCTCGATTCAGTGGTCTCGCTCCATACTTTTTGTCGAAGCCTTTGTCTGCGATGTAATCTTTTGCCTTTTTACTTAACTTCAAAGTATATCCTAACTCTGTAATTCTTTTCAATAGCTTGTCTAGTTCAATGTCTATAATCGCATGTAGATCTTCTTTTTCTAATGCGTTAAATATAATAACATCATCAATTCTATTTAAAAATTCTGGAGCAAATGATTTTTTTAAAGCGCCTTCAATTACAGATTTCTCATAGGAGTCTGCCTGAGCTGTTTTTGAAGAAGTTCCAAAACCTACACCGCCACCAAAGTCCTTAATTTGGCGCGCACCAATATTAGAAGTCATGATAATAATCGTATTTCTAAAATCAATTTTTCTTCCTAAGCTGTCTGTGATATAGCCGTCATCAAGAATTTGTAATAGAATGTTAAATACATCTGGATGTGCTTTTTCTATTTCATCTAATAAAACGACCGCATAGGGCTTTCTTCGAACTTTTTCGGTCAATTGACCCCCTTCTTC
>DPRC01000117.1:1566-2486 GCA_003537695.1 Polaribacter sp. | reverse complement strand
CGAATCAAAGAATCTTCAGCGTCAAAGAGCTCTCTGGCTAATACTTTTGCCAACTGTGTTTTTCCAACCCCAGTTTGTCCTAAGAAGATAAAAGAACCAATCGGTTTGTTAGGGTCTTTTAATCCAACTCTATTTCTTTGGATTGCTTTTACAACTTTCGTTACAGCAACATCCTGTCCTACTACTTTTCCTTTAATCAAGTTAGGAAGCTCATGTAGTTTCTCTGTTTCCGCTTCGGCAACTCTACTTACCGGTATACCGGTCATCATTGAAACCACTTCTGCAACATTGTCTTCGGTGACCATTTCACGATTCAGTTTCGAGTCATTTTCCCACTGTTTTTGGGCAGAATCTAATGCAAACTCCATGTTTTTTTCGTCATCTCTTAACTTCGCAGCTTCTTCATATTTTTGACCATTGACCGCTTTGGTTTTACGTTCTTGAATGATTTCAAGCTGTTTTTCCAATTCTAAAACTTGTTGTGGAACAACAATATTTGTAATATGGATTCTAGATCCTGCTTCATCTAAAGCATCAATAGCCTTGTCTGGAAGATAGCGATCTGTCATATATCTATTGGTTAATTTCACACAGGCCTCAATGGCAGCATCCGTATAATTTACGTGATGATGCTCTTCATATTTTCCTTTGATATTTTGTAAAATTTGCACCGTTTCTTCTACAGAAGTTGGTTCGACAATTACTTTTTGAAAACGACGTTCTAAAGCACCGTCTTTTTCAATATTTGTCCGGAATTCATTTAAAGTGGTGGCTCCAATACATTGGATTTCTCCGCGCGCTAAGGCAGGTTTTAGCATGTTGGAGGCGTCCAGTGATCCCGTAGCACCACCAGCTCCTACAATAGTGTGAATTTCGTCTATAAAAAGAATGATGTCTTCATTTTTTTCAAGTTCATTCAT
>DPRC01000117.1:0-1223 GCA_003537695.1 Polaribacter sp. | reverse complement strand
CGCTCTTCAAATTGACCACGGTATTTTGTACCGGCAACCAAGCTTGCTAAATCTAAGGAGACAATCCTTTTGTCAAATAAAATTCGAGATACTTTGCGCTCAATGATTCGGAGTGCTAAGCCCTCTGCAATTGCAGATTTACCTACACCAGGTTCCCCAATTAACATCGGATTATTTTTCTTTCTTCTGCTTAAAATTTGGGATACGCGTTCGATTTCTTTCTGTCTGCCAACTACGGGGTCTAGTTTTCCTTTTTCGGCCAAATCCGTTAAGTCTCTTCCAAAATTATCTAAGACAGGTGTTTTTGATTTCTTTATAGTTTTACCTTTTTTTCCTTGTTCAAAAGGATTTGGCTTTTCAGAACTAAATTCGTCATCCGAAGGCGTTTCTGCTATCGGGTTACTGGGCAGGTCTTCAGCGTCATCTGCGTGCAATTGCTTGTATAAATCTTTTGCTTCACCATAGTTTACGTCGTACTTCTGAATCAACTTTGTAGTTGGATCATTTTCGTTTCTTAGAATGCATAATAATAAATGTGCAGTATCTATAGATTCACTTTGGTAGAGTTTCGCTTCCAGAAACGTTGTTTTAAGTGCTTTTTCCGCTTGTCTGGTTAAGTGCAGGCTTTTATTTTCAGAAGTCTCTGTAAACGCAAGGTCTACAGGATTTAATTGTTCTAATTTTTTGCGCAATAAATTCGTGTCTACATCAAAGGCAGACAAAATATCCATTGCTTTTCCCTCTCCTTCTCTTATCAAACCGAGTAGTAAATGTTCCGTTCCAATAAATTCGTGCCCTAGCCTTAGTGCTTCCTCTTTACTGAAGGCGATTACATCTCTTACTTTTGGTGAAAAATTATCGTCCATATAGCTGTATCTCTTTGTGTAAATTTAATTCTTTTTTTTTTTAATAAATACAAAAAATATGCCAATTCTATAAAACTGACAGGTTGACTTCGAAATTAATGGTTAAAACGATTGAAAATCAACCACATAAAAAAGGAGTAAAAATTATAAAGAAATGTTGATAACTCTATTCAATTCAAAGGAGGTTCCTCTTTGAAAATAGGTGTAGAAATATTATCTTGCCTTGTTTTAAAAATAGGATACACAATAACACAAAATACATATGACAGAGGGAGAGAAATTGATTCCGATTAACATAGAAGAGCAGATGAAATCCGCGTACATCGATTACTCGATGTCAGTGATCGTTTCAAGAGC
>DPRC01000032.1:11020-12013 GCA_003537695.1 Polaribacter sp. | reverse complement strand
ATAGCCATACACTTTCTGAAGTATTTAGACATCAAAAAATATTGACAATTCACCAGTATATAGGATTTGAGTATTTTTATTTTCTATTAAATTTTTCCTCAAAATAGCTAAAATAGGCATTGTTTTCGATGAAAAACTGATAACGTTTTCTGAATTTACACCATTTATATTTCCGATAGTCCATTCTAAAACACAGGATAACGGATGTCCTAAACGAATATAATCGTAGGCAGTAGGAAGTTTTTTTAATGCTGTAATTTCTGAGTTGTACTGTTGAAATAAAACTTCAAACTGGTCTAAAAATGCTGTTTTGGCTGCATTTTCATCATAAATATCTAAGCGATGGGTTGTTAGATTCAGCCAGTCCATTGGCATGTTTTTTAAAACCTTTTCAATATATTTTAGTGCTTTGGTATCTTGCATGAGTTTACTTTTATTAGGAGGACAAAGGTACAATAATTAGATTTTTTTAACCTATTCTAACTGGATTTTTCCGGTGTTTCCGATGCCTTGTTACCGGATTGTTTGGTGTAAAAAAACGAGTATTTTATTTGCATAGCTGGGCTTTTTTTTTGTTTAGGATTTTAACTTCTTTGCAAAACAAAGGCTGTCTGAAATATCTTTTAGTTTTCCATATTTCGGAATTGAAAGATATCCGTTTCTTTCATACAATTTATTCGCTTCGGGCTGATTCGATCCCATAAAAAGTACACAGGTGTCTTTGCCCAACGCGCGCGACCATTTTTCTAACTCAGAAAGTATTTTCTCTCCAATTCTTTGGCCTCTTGCTTCTGGAGAAACATACATGCGTTTAATTTCCATTGCATTTTTAGCATGCCTTGTAATTGCTCCACATCCCACCGGATTGCCATCTTTTAAAACCAATACAACATATTTTAATTTTGAAATAGGATTAAATTGAGCAAGTGGATGTGCAGCCCCATCTCTTTCTGTTAGGTCTGCATTTAAGAGCACTACGAGATTTTTGAACGC
>DPRC01000032.1:1602-10630 GCA_003537695.1 Polaribacter sp. | reverse complement strand
TTATTTTAGAAAATAGTTGGTTATTTCGTCAGTATTTGTTGCTGTATAGTAGGGGCCTCAATTAAATCGACTCCTTAGCGCCATGACTTTTTGCTGTTGCGATCCAATGTTCTGAAATGCCTTTCGTATCTACTCCTAAGCCTCTGGACAAATGCAAAGCGACTCCAAGCATTAAAACAGCGGCTTCGTGAAGTTCTTGCAGCGTTTGTATACTTCCAAATTGTTTTTGTGCTTTTAAGAGTAGTAATTTGTTGTGTTTTTTTGCAAAAATGGCTATATTTTCATTGGCGTCCGTGATTTCCGGAATCATCAAGCAATCCATCCATTCTTGTCCGATTCTTAGTGCTAACAGATCTGGAGATTCCGTACCTAAAACGCGCCACAAAGCTACTGTTTTGGTGTCTCCTGAGGCAGCTAAACCCGAATCTAATAGCAATTCAAAAGCAATGTCAGCAATGTTTTGCATTACAACTAAGTAGGCATCCTGCGCCTTTTCGAATGGAGCAGCAGCTTGCCCTTTAAGATATTCACCGACACTAAGTTTGGGGAGTTCTAAAACTTCAGCACAATCAGTTAAGCAGGGGAAGGTTTCTCCCTCGAACATATAGGTTGCTTTGTCAAATTGGAGGTGACGGCCTAATGGGTATAAGCGACAGGCTAATGGGCGCCCAAGATGCACGCTGCAGCCCGTCTTAGTGTCGTACTGACTGCATGCGTTTTGTCCTTTGTGATCTGCCGTTCCATCAAAACGCAATCGAATACCACCAAATTCACAGTAAAGATCCCGAAATACTTTCGGAGTCATTATTTTTTCTTCACTCAATCGCATCAATTCCCATGGATTTAGCTGCACTGCTTTGCCAAAACAGCAGGTTCCGGAGCGGGAGCAGGTGAGGGGTAAGATACTTTCAGCACTGAGTTTTGTTATTTTCATTTTTTATAATTCTCGTCCATTGCGCTTAGCACTGGATCTCATTGTTAATACATTGTTGTTCGCCGTTGAAACCATTGGAAAGTAAAGCTAGTAAATAATATATAAAACTCCCTTCTGTTTGCAGTTGGTGGCAATTTACTATTCTTTTTTCACAGCTATTGTTGACAACCAAGAGAACATTTGATCAAAAGCAGTAGCCCTTACTTTTTTTTCGGATAAAAAAACATCATGCTGGGCATTTTTAATTTTCAGGAAGCTTACCTTGTTCCCTAGGGTTGCTCCAATGTTTTTCATGTCTTGGATATTTAATACAATGTCTTTGGACATTGCTTCTTTTGAAAAAGTTGAAAGTCTAATTGAATCGGAAGAATGTAGAATTAAAATGGGGACGGTGATGTGAGATTGTTCTAATTTTTTTTGTGCTTTTATAATAGCGACAATCCATTTAAAATAGGTAGGAAATCCTTTTATTGGCTTCCAGTTTATATTAAAGTCCCATTCGCCATAAAAATCTTTGTGAATGCTTTTTGCATAGATGGGCGATAACGCACCGTTGGTCTTGGAATAAATAGCGATTTTTGACATTATTTTTGATACAAAATATGTAATACACTTTTCAAATTTATTTTGATTGAGATCAAAAAAGGGCGCGTTTAACAGGAGACCAGCAATGCGGCCTTTTTCTTTGCCTTGGTTCATATAGCTGCTTGCAACTAAGCCTCCAGTAGAATGTCCTAGAAGATAAATAGCAGTACTTTTTTCTTGAATTTTTTGGATGGAAATGGATATTTCTTCAAAATATTCTTCAATGTCTTTGCAATAGTTTGGACGCTGATGTGCTAAAAGAGATCTTCCATGTTTTCGCAGATCAAGTGCAAAAAAATCAAAACCATTTGCATTAAATTGTGCTCCCAAATGCGCTTGAAAAAAATAATCAATATACCCATGGATGTACAAAACACTTTTTCTGTTACCAAGGTTAAAGTTGGAAGAAATTAGCACAGCAGCTACTGGCCCCTCGTAATCCGGTTTAAGGTTAATTGTATGACAGGTATAATCCGTGTTTAAATTCATTGAGCTTTTAACTATTCTTGGATATTTTTATTCTTGATAATTGAAACGATACAAGGGAATCACAATTCAGGATCTCCCTTAATAGATCGCGTTTCATGGATGTTCAAAATTGATCTGCTAAACGTTTTCTTACCTATTGTATTTCCTTGATATTTAATAGTTACCGGCGCATCTATAGATCTGTAACTTTTATCACATCTTAATACTAAGAGAACTTCACTACAAATCAATAGGTTTAAAAGGTCTTTCATTTTTTCTATTTAATATTTTTGAGGGCTGTGGTACAAGCTGTTTAGAGATTAAAAGGGCAATACACCGCTCGTTATTTTGTGAAGATAATTAATTCGAATGAAATCCCGTTGAGAAACCCCAAAAGCAATTAGTTAGGTCCAGGGTGACGCTACTTTTTTTATTCCAATACTCCTTTTCCATGAAGAAATGAGAATATTTTTTTATCAACTTCAGAAATAATTTCAAGGTCTTTGTAATTCAACCATCTTATTTCATCAATTTCACTATTTGCTTTTAAGTCTCCAAAGTACTTCGCTTTATAGCAGGTCATAATTACATGTATTCCCTCTTTTTCTCCGTCAGATTGCGCAGAAAAAGTGCCAATATATGCTACTGTACTTGGTATTATGGAAATGCTTAACTCTTCTAATACTTCTCGTATTAGCGTCTGTTTGTCACTTTCTCCATTTTCACGTTTACCTCCAGGAATATAATATATAGTTTTTCCTTTGGACCGTGTGCTCAAGATTTTTCCTTCCTGGATTTCAATAAAAGCTATTTTATCTATTTCTTTCATAGTGTTATGGCAAGTCTATTAGCATCTTATTGGATTCGTTTTTTTGCGCCTTCCGAAAGGTATTCAGTTGCTTTAAGAATTCTTTCTACTTTTTATGCCACAGCACTATTAAATAAGTAGCCTACCAATGCAGTTAGTCCCATGGCAACAGTTCCCCAAAATGTGATGCGGATTACTGCCCTCCAGATACCAGACCCTCCTGCTTTTGCAGCCAGTGCTCCTAGAATAATTAGGAAGAACAGGGCAGAGCTGTAAAGTGCATATTCCATATTTTCGAAAGGAAGAAAGAGTGTAACCAGAAAAGGAAGTAACCCACCAACTGTAAACGCTGCGCCAGAAGCAATTGCGGCTTGCATTGGTTTTGCCTTATTCATTTCATTGATCCCTAGTTCGTCTCTAACATGAGCACCAAGGGCATCGTGTTCCGTTAATTCTTGCGCTACTAATAAGGCAGTTTTTTCTTTCAGTCCTCTTTTTTTATAAATTTCTGCTAGCATTTGCAATTCTATTTCGGGCATTTCATTTAGTTCCTCTTTTTCACGTTCAATGTCAGCCTTTTCGACATCTGTTTGTGAACTTACTGAAACGTATTCACCTGCTGCCATTGATAAGGCACCGGCAACTAATCCTGCCAATGTAGCCAAAACAACAGGGTCTCTAATGTCACTTGCTGCAGTAACCCCAATAGCGATACTTGCAGTTGATAAAATTCCATCGTTTGCTCCAAGGACGGCAGCTCTTAACCAATTACTTCTATGGATGTAATGATTGTCTAAATAATGGTCAATTTCCTCTATTTTTTCTGTCATATATGAAGTTTAATTAAAGCACGTACCCTGCGGTTGGATAAGATTCTTTCTTTGTTAAATCCTAAATTTAACGAATAAAAATGAAATAAAAAGCATTGATTTTTTTTCTTGAGTATGCTAAAAGCAGTCATGAACTATATCCGCGATTAAATGCAGCTTTATCATGGCATTACTACAAGTTTTTTAGTAGCTATTTTATTAGTTTTTGATCGTAATTTTGCGATGTAAATACCATTTGGATACTCTTTAGCGTCAAAAACTACAGTGGATTGTCCCGGCTGTATAGGTAGCGATATTATTTTTTGACCATTTAAGTTGAAGATTATAATTTCATGGAGGTCCGCTTCACTTTTAAAAGAAAACGTTGTTTCATACCGAAAAGGATTGGGATAATTTGAAAAAAAGTTTGCTGGTTTCCCAAAGTCAGTAACATCTAGATTGCCATCAACCATTAATTTTATTGCTACCGGTCTGTGGTCAGAAATGTTTTCATCGTATTCCGACCAACCTCCTGGTAAATATTCCTCTATTTTAATAGTTTGAATATCAGAATCCATCTTTTCAAACTCCAAAAACAATTCATTTGTTAGAAGAATGTGGTCAAGGTGCGAAGGCCATGTTGGGAACGACCATCCGGAGCTATTATTGGTAGCAATTTCATAGTCTGCAAATACATAGTTCTCGTCATCCTCCAGAATCATCTGAAATACATTGTTTTCAGGAGATTCTGATATGTTGTCATTTAAATCACCTAAAACGATTACTTTTTCATCATTAAAATTAGCATCTATATATTCTTTTAATAAAGAACTTGCAGCATGCCTTCTTGTTTCTTCGTCATTTGAATCATTGAGATTCAAAACTCCGTCACCACAGCACTTAAAATGATTATTTATCAGAATAAACCGCTCATTTTTAAAATTAAAATCCATGACCATTGGGGATCTTGGAAAAGAACTCCAATATTCTGATGAAGTATATATTTCATAGATGTTGTTGATTTGTATGACTTCAGGTTTATAAAGATATGCCAAACCGGCAAAATAGGCAGAGGTAAGGTAGCCGTTATATGCGCTGAGACTATCAACCATTTGCTCAAAATAATTAATATCATCCACCTCCTGTATGGCTATTATATCTACATTCAAAGCCTCAATAATGTCTACTACGTGATGCACAGTTGTTTGACCATTTTTAGGAAAGCGTTCAATATTCCATGTCATTATTTCCAATGTGTTCTCCGTTCCAAAGGATAAATCTTGAAGGTCTTGAGCTGCTATAGAAAGACATGCTATGAGTTGAAAAGTGAGTAGGAGTAGCTGTTTCATAAATGAATTAGGTGCTGTATTTTAAGCAATATCGACTATTAAAATTACGTTTATAGAAATACAATAATTTGGCATGTACCAATATGTAGTTTGTTTTTTTTAAATTTTTTTAAGTACATTTTTCCCAGTAATTGCCATTGAAGACAATACGCCAGAGAAAAGTGCACCTCCAACTCCAGCAGTAACAATATCCTGCCCTGTTAAATAAAAGTTTTTGATCGGTGTTTTTGGTTTTAAAAAGGGTTGTCTGTATCGAGAAGGACTGTGGTCTAAACCATAAATCTCTCCTTTTTCATAATTTATAAAATGCTGCGTTGTAAGTGGTGTAGATAATTCATAACAACTTACTTTTCCTTTTACTTGTGGTAGTTGTTTATAAACTTCTTGTAATAACCGTTGTGCAATTTCTTCTTTTTTAGCTTCATACGCTTCTCCTCTTTTTTTCCAACTGCTACCTGCCCATTTTTCGAATGTTTCGTAAGGAACTAATGTGATTACATCAATGGTACTTTTATTCGGATAGCGATTGGACCAATCTGGATCTTTTGCAGACGGGAAAGAAAGGTATACTAATGGAAATGGTTTAGAGATGTCTTTTAAATAGTTGTCAATACAGGTGTCATGATCTCCATCTTTAGGATACACCCAATAATTGGTTTTTGGTATTCCAAGTGCTTCTGGTGTTCCTTCTAAACCAATATATAAACTTGCATGGGCTACAGATTGCTTGACCTTTTGAAGCTGTTCTTTTAAACGGTGTTTTTGTATTGTTTGTATCGGTAATAACTTGTTATATGTCGTCATTATTCCAGCATTACTGACAATGTTTGCTGCTCGAAATATTTTTCCATCTTTCATGCGCACACCAACAGCGGTATTTTTTTCAATAATTACTTCTGCTACTTCGGCACTTACGACAATAGTTCCTCCAGCAGCCCCAATTACGGGAGCTACTTTTTTTGCAATTTGAGAAGAGCCTCCAATAGGGAAGCTACCACCATCAAAATAATGGCGCGCAACAGAGGCATGCATGGAAAAGCTACTTTGCTTTGGGGGCAAACCATAATCTCCATACTGTGCTGTTAATACCTTTATCAGTGTTTCGTTTGTTGTTAATGAACTTAGCACTTCATAGGTTGTTTTATCTGAGTATTTGTAAAAGGGTCTTTTCAGGAATGCACCAAACAATGCATTCCACAAAGGTGAAATACCTTTGCTGATATAATAGTTTTTGCTCGTTTTTACAGCTTTAAAAACTAAAGTTACATAGGCGTTAATTGCTTGTTCCTCTTCTGGAAAATAAGCAATCATTTGTTTTTTGAAATTCTTAACTCCTTTTACAAAATCATACTGCTGGTCCCCTATAATTATGCGATCGTATACATCTCCCATATCTGCCCATTTCAATGTATCATTCGTGATATAATCAAATAGTTTTTTTAGGAGACTGGATGTGCGTTGCATTTCTCCTATGTAATGTATTCCAACATCCCATTCATAGCCTTTGCGTTTAAAAACATGTGTAAATCCACCAGGAGTATAGTGCTTTTCTAGAACAAGTACTTTTTGACCTTCTTTTGCCAAAATTGCTGCAGTAGTAAGTCCGCCCATTCCTGAACCAATGATAATAGTATCATACGTTTCTTGCAGTGAAGGTTTCTTTTTATAGGATTGAATCATTTGGAATATTCTAATTTGCTATAACGGGGTTGTATTTTTTTTTGCGCTATAAAGTACGAATCTAACAAATAAAAAACAAATAAGAACTCCGCAATAATTTTCGTTAGTAGGAGTGTGCAAAGAATAATTTAGGGAGTTTATTTTTTGGGTTTCGTTATTTTTTGTTCTAATATTAGCCAAGAATATTTCAGAAATACCCACCACGGGTTTAAATCAGGTTTGGGTGCTTTTCCTTTCCCTAGCCGTTTTATCTGTGCTTCATACCAGATGATATTCATGGCTCCATCGATCCCTTTTATTCCTGTCTTTCTTATTTCGGTATTGAAGTTTATTTTACTTTCGTTACAGATGTCATTCCCAATAGTAGGATATACTGCAAAAGGGCGTGCAATCCCAACAATATCTAATTGATTAGAAGCAACCGCATCTTTCATTACCGAGGTTGTGCGAAATCCACCAGTTAACATTAAAGGAGTCTTTGTTATTTTTCTAGCTTTTTCAATATAGTCCATAAAATAAACCTCTCTAGTTGCGCTACTCTTTTTGCGTTTGCCCATCATAGCTGGCGCCTCATAGGTACCTCCAGATATTTCGATTAAATCAATGCCCTCTTTTGAGAGCAACTGAACTACCTCCATAGATTCTTCTTCTGAAAATCCACCTTTTTGGAAGTCTGCAGAATTTAATTTAATTCCAATAGGAAAACTACTTCCTACCTGTGCTCTAATTTTTCTATAAACTTCAATAACAAATCGTGCCCTATTCGCTATACTACCTCCCCATTTATCTGATCTTACATTTGCATATGGAGATAAAAATTGGCTCACCAAATATCCATGAGCCCCGTGAATTTGAATTCCTGAAAAACCGGCATCTTTTAAAATGAGCGCGGTATTTCCAAAAGCTTCAATAATTGTTAAAATCTGATTGTCCGTTAATGCAATAGGTATTTTATTTGTTGCACCTTTTCTACCTCCTGATTTTAGAGGCACAGCAGAGGGAGCTTTTAAATCGCTATTGATGAGTTCCATTGCTTGTCTTCCCGGATGATTTATTTGCGCCCAAAGTTGGGTTTCCGTCCCTTTTACACTTGCGGCCCATTCTTGCAGTATCTCAAAGTTTTCTCGATTTTCAACGACTACATTTCTTGGCTCTCCAAGAGCTTTTGAATCGACCATAATATTTCCAGTAATCAATAATCCTGCGCCACTTTTTGCCCATTTTTTATAGACTTCTATAAGCTGAGGTGTTGGCTTATTGCTTGTATTTGATAAATTTTCACTCATGGCCGATTTTGCAATCCGATTCTTTAAAGTGGAGCCATTGGGTAAAATAATTTCTTCTTTTAATACATTCATAATATGGATTGGTTACTGTTGTCTTTTGAGATCAAACAGGGCATGTAGTTCGTTACTCTTGATGCTGATAGCAAAAATTAGGGATGGGTTGAGGTTTCACTAGAACTCCTCTATAGTCCTTGAAGCAGGCTCGAAAAAGTAGTTAATTTTCGAACAAATAGGAATTATTAATTTTTGATAAACCGTCGTATGGCTACCCATTGTTTTAACATATCTCTAGCGTCTTGTGCGGGATAGCCTAAAACAGTTTTTCCCGCTTCCACATCAGCTATAACTCCAGATCCAGCACCAACTTTAGCGCCAGAATGAATCGTAGTATGGTCTTTTATAGAGGCACTTCCTCCAATAATAACGCCATCACCTAAAGTAACAGAACCTGCAAGTCCACTATGTCCTGCCATAATACAAGAACGTCCCATAATACTGTTGTGAGCTATTTGTACTAAGTTGTCAATTTTACAACCATCTCCAATAATGGTGGCGCTAAATTTTGCTCTGTCAACACAAGAGTTGGCTCCAATTTCAACATGGTTTCCAATGATTACATTTCCTATCTGTGGTATTTTTACCAGTCCTTTGCCATCTTCACTTGGTCTGTATCCAAATCCATCAGCACCAATACTTACATTGGTATGAAAAATACAATGACTCCCAATAATACACCGTTCACGTATTACCGTTCCAGACCAAACAATAGTATTGTTTCCGATACTGGTTTCATCAAACACACAAACATTCGGGTACAAAAGCACTTCGCTTCCTAATTCAACATGCTTACCAACATAGCAATTAGGTCCAATTTTACAGCCAGCGCCAATTTTTGCGGTTTCATGTATGACGGCAGTTGGATGAATGTCTGTATCAAAGACGGGTGCTTTCGGGTTAAAAAGCTCCAATATCTTTGCCATAGCTAAATCTACATTTTTTACTTTAAGAAAAGCACGATTGTCACCAGGCGCAATATTTAAATCATAATTTATAAGTGCTGCACAGGCTTTTGAATCTTGCCAAAACTTTACATATTTATTGCTTCCAAT
>DPRC01000032.1:246-1159 GCA_003537695.1 Polaribacter sp. | reverse complement strand
GATGCCATTTTTAATTGTAGTTATTGATTCGTAGTTTTTTTAAATTTAAAGTAAAAAAGGAAAGCTGTATTCTTTTTGAAATCAAACACTTTTAAATATTGCTTGTTTAATTTTTTATACAAGTTTTTTGCAATATTGTTCTGGGTGTTTAGTTGTATCCTTGAAGTAATAAAGGTAATAAATAAATCACAGATATAAAGTCCGTTTGACTTCCGTAAAAAAGCAAAAACAGTAATTTTTAAGACCGCATTTTAAGTAATGCTTGTTTTACTAAATGTAAAGTTTATTTGTCTATTTGTTTTATTTGTTTTACATTTACCCGAAATTAAATCAGAATATTATGAAAATAAGTTATTTGTTTCCAAACAAGTTCAAGAATATTGGTTGGTTTATTTTTATTCCTTCCGCACTCATAGGGTGTATTACTTTGGTTTTTGAGTACGAACCGAGTGCTTTAGACTTTAATGTTTTTGCTATTTTTATTGAAGAACTTTTGGGTGATACGTATTTCAGTGGATTTGTCAAGAACAATATTTTAAATGAAATATTCGGTATTTTAACAATTCTGAGTTCGATTTTAGTTGCTTTTTCTAAAGAAAAGTTAGAGGATGAATATATTTCAAAAATCAGATTGGAATCTTTAGTTTGGGCGGTTTATCTCAATTATGCGATTCTTCTAGTTGGCTTTTTATTCATTTTCGATTTGGCTTTTTTATGGGTCATGATATTTAATATGTTTACCATTTTACTATTTTTCATTATTCGATTTAATTGGCAGATTTCTAAACTTCAAAAAGCAATTCGTTATGAAGAATAGCATTAAAGTTGAGCGAGCGAAAAAAGACTTAACGCAAGCCGATTTAGCGAAATTAGCAAAAGTTAGCAGACAGACCATCAATGCCATGGAGTTGGG
>DPRC01000032.1:0-124 GCA_003537695.1 Polaribacter sp. | reverse complement strand
GCTTTTTTATGGGTTATGATATTTAATATGTTTACCATTTTACTGTTTTTCATTATTCGATTTAATTGGCAGATCTCTAAACTTCAAAAAGCAGTTCGTTATGAAGAATAGCATTAAAGTTGAG
>DPRC01000065.1:7446-7675 GCA_003537695.1 Polaribacter sp. | reverse complement strand
GGAGAAGTTTTATGTTACGTTTATTAAATCTTAAGAAATGAGTAGAATAGGAAAAAATCCCGTTAGCATTTCACAAGGTGTAGATGTTAGCATAGAGAACAACTTTGTAACCGTAAAAGGAAAATTGGGTGAATTAACTCAAAAAATTTCTGATGGGATTACAATTAAAATTGAAGATGGTATTATCACGCTTGATAGAACATCTGAAAGTAAAGACCATAAAGCACAA
>DPRC01000065.1:5494-7267 GCA_003537695.1 Polaribacter sp. | reverse complement strand
AGAGAACAACTTTGTAACCGTAAAGGGAAAATTGGGTGAATTAACTCAAAAAATTTCTGATGGGATTACAATTAAAATTGAAGATGGTATTATCACGCTTGATAGAACATCGGAAAGTAAAGACCATAAAGCACAACATGGTTTAATGAGAGCTTTAATCAATAATATGATTGAAGGTGTAAGCAAAGGTTGGACGAAAGATTTAGAATTGGTAGGTGTTGGTTATAGAGCAGCTAATCAAGGACAAAAATTAGACTTGGCTTTAGGTTTCTCTCATAATATTGTTTTGGAAATTGCCCCAGAGGTAAAGATTGAAACAGTTTCTGAGAAAGGGAAAAACCCAATCATTAAATTATCTTCTTTTGACAAACAATTAGTGGGTCAAATAGCTGCAAAGATTCGTTCTTTCAGAGCACCAGAGCCTTACAAAGGTAAAGGAGTTAAGTTTGTTGGTGAAATATTAAGAAGAAAAGCAGGTAAATCTGCATAATATATAGCATTATGGCATTATCAAAGCTACAAAGAAGAGCTAGAATTAAGCGTAGAATCAGAAAGATCATTTCTGGGACGGCTACAAAACCAAGATTGTCGGTTTTTAGAAGTAATAAAGAAATTTACGCCCAAATAGTGGACGATGTGAACGGAGTTACATTAGCTTCAGTTTCATCAAGAGATAAAGATATAAAAGGAACTTCTAAACTAGAAGCAGCAGCAGCAGTTGGTAAAGCAATTGGTGAAAAAGCAACAAAAGCTGGATTAGAAAAAGTTGCTTTCGATAGAAATGGTTATTTATACCATGGTAGAGTTAAAGTATTAGCAGAAGCTGCAAGAGAATCTGGTTTAAAATTTTAAGAAATTATGCAAGGTTATAAAAACGTAGAAAGAGTTAAACCAAGTGGGTTAGAGCTTGTAGATAAGTTAGTAGGAGTACAACGTGTTACTAAAGTGACGAAAGGTGGTAGAGCATTTGGTTTCTCTGCAATTGTAGTAGTTGGTGATGGTAATGGAGTTGTTGGACATGGTTTAGGTAAATCTAAGGATGTGGCTTCAGCAATTGCAAAAGCAATTGAGGATGCTAAGAAGAATTTGGTAAGAATTCCGATTCTAGGAGGTACGTTGCCTCATGAGCAAAAAGGAAAGTTTGGTGGAGCTAAGATCTTTATCAAGCCTGCTTCTCCTGGTACAGGAGTTATTGCTGGTGGAGCGGTACGTATGGTACTTGAATCTGTAGGTATACATGATGTGTTATCTAAGTCACAAGGGTCTTCAAATCCTCACAATGCAGTAAAAGCAACTTTTAATGCTTTATTACAATTACGTAGTGCATCTGCAATTGCGAAGCAAAGAGGAATCTCTATAGAAAAAGTATTTAACGGATAAATCGAAGAACGATGGCAAGAATCAAAGTAACACAAGTAAAAAGTCAAATCGGGCGTCTTCAAAGTCAAAAGAGAACTTTAGAAGCATTAGGTTTACGCAGAATGAATCATACCGTAGAGCATGAGGCAACTCCAGCAATAGTAGGTATGGTAAATACAGTTAAACACTTAGTTTCTTTCGAAGAAATTAAATAAGATATAAAAAAATGAGTTTACATAATTTAACACCAGCAGAAGGTTCCATTAAAAAAGGAAAAAGAATTGCAAGGGGTGAAGGTTCTGGAAAAGGTGGTACCGCTACAAGAGGTCACAATGGACAGAAATCTCGTTCTGGTTATTCTAAGAAGATTGGGTTTGAAGGAGGACAAATGCCGCTTCAAAGACGTGTACCTAA
>DPRC01000065.1:0-5109 GCA_003537695.1 Polaribacter sp. | reverse complement strand
AAAATACAGGCCTTAGTAGATAGTGGAAAAATAACAGATACATTAAGTTTAGAAACTTTAATTATCCATAGATTAGCAGGGAAGAATGACCTTGTTAAAATTCTAGGTAACGGAGAGTTAAAGGCTAAATTAAATATAACTGTACATAAGTTTACAGCAACAGCAAAAGCGGCTATTGAAGCTGCTGGAGGTGAAGCTGTAGCTTTATAAGAAACGTAAATGATGAAGTTTATTAATACACTTAAAGACATTTTCAAAATAGAGGAATTAAAGAATAGAATTCTTCTTACGATCGGACTAATTGCGGTTTACCGTTTCATGGCTGCTGTTCCATTACCTGGAATAGATCCATTGCAGTTGACAGCGTTAAAAGAAAGTACTTCGGGGGGGCTTTTAGGATTATTGAATGCATTTACAGGAGGAGCATTTGCTAGGGCGTCCGTAATGGCTCTTGGTATAATGCCGTATATTTCAGCATCTATTGTAGTTCAGTTAATGGGAATCGCGGTTCCTTATCTACAAAAATTACAAAAGGATGGTGAAAGTGGTAGAAAGAAAATTACACAAATAACGCGCTGGTTGACAATCGGAATTACATTGGTGCAAGCACCAACGTATATAACGGCGATCAAGACTCAATTTAATTTGCCACCAGAAGCATTTTTAGTAGGTGGAGCAACATTTTGGGTTTCTTCAATTATTATTTTAACTGCAGGTACAATTTTTGCAATGTGGTTAGGAGAGCGTATCACGGATAAAGGGATTGGTAACGGGATATCACTGTTGATAACGGTAGGTATTATTGCAAATTTCCCAGCAGCATTTCTGCAGGAATTTGTATCTAAAACAACCAATGCAGGTGCAGGTGGAGTAATGATGATTTTAATTGAAATTATTGTTTGGTTTGTTGTAATTTTATTAACAGTGCTTTTGGTTACTGCAGTTCGAAAGATCGCGGTGCAATATGCCAGAAGGAATGTTGCGGGTAGCGCACAAAATGTTGCAGGTTCAAGAGATTATATTCCCTTGAAGTTAAATGCTGCAGGTGTAATGCCAATAATCTTTGCACAAGCAATTATGTTTTTACCTTTAGCTTTGGGACAAAGGTTCCCTGCTTTGGTAAGTTTGACAAATCCTAATGGTTGGCAATACAATGTTATTTTTGCTGTTTTAATCATTATTTTTAGTTATTTCTACACGGCAATAACAATTCCAACAAATAAAATGGCTGAAGATCTTAAGAGAAGCGGCGGTTTTATACCAGGAATTAGACCAGGTAAAGACACAGCAGATAGATTGGATAGTATTTTGTCAAGAATAACGTTCCCAGGATCGTTGTTTTTAGCAGCACTTTCAATATTACCAGCAATTGTAGTTCAATTTGGAGTGCAACAAGGTTGGTCAATGTTCTATGGAGGTACCTCTTTAATCATTATGGTTGGAGTTGCAATTGACACCATGCAACAAATTAATTCGTATTTATTAAACAATCATTATGATGGTTTAATGAAGGCGGGAAATAGCAATAGAAAATCGAATAAATAATTATATGGCTAAGCAATCAGCAATTCAACAAGACGGAACAATTACAGAGGCATTGTCTAATGCAATGTTTCGTGTGGAATTAGAAAATGGTCATATTGTTACGGCACACATTTCTGGTAAAATGCGTATGCATTATATAAAATTATTACCTGGAGATAAGGTGAAATTAGAGATGAGTCCATACGATTTATCAAAGGCAAGAATAACGTACAGATATTAATTAAAAAACAAAACAGATGAAAGTTAGAGCATCAGTTAAAAAAAGAAGTGCCGACTGCAAAATAGTGCGCAGGAAAGGTAGATTATATGTGATTAATAAACAAAATCCTAGATTTAAACAAAGACAAGGGTAATGGCAAGAATAGCAGGTATTGATATTCCAAAAAACAAAAGAGGAGTTATCGCTTTAACTTACATCTTCGGTATTGGAAGCAGCAGAGCTAAAAAAGTTTTAGCGGAAGCAAAAGTAGACGAGAGTATTAAGGTTCAAGATTGGACGGATGATCAAATCGCAGCAATTAGAGAACAAGTAGGATCTTTCACAATTGAAGGAGAATTGCGTTCAGAGGTGCAGATTAACATCAAACGTTTGATGGATATCGGTTGTCAAAGAGGAATTCGCCACAGACTTGGCTTGCCTTTAAGAGGACAAAGAACTAAGAACAATTCTCGTACAAGAAAAGGTAAGAGAAAAACCGTAGCTAACAAGAAAAAATAAAGTTAGACAAGTAATAAAGATCTGATAATAGGAATCCTATAAGATCAGAAAACTAAATTACTAAAATTGAATCATTATGGCAAAAGCAAGTTCAAAAAAACGTAAAGTAATAATTGATGCAGTAGGAGAGGCGCATGTAACAGCATCTTTTAACAACATCATTATTTCTTTAACAAATAAAAAAGGTGACGTGATATCATGGTCATCTGCAGGTAAAATGGGTTTCAGAGGTTCTAAGAAGAATACTCCGTATGCAGCTCAATTAGCAGCAGAAGATTGTTCAGCAGTTGCAAAAGAAGCAGGTTTACGTAAAGTAAAAGTGTATGTGAAAGGTCCAGGTAATGGTAGAGAGTCTGCTATTAGATCAATCCACAATGCAGGTATTGAAGTAACAGAAATTATTGATGTTACCCCAATTCCTCATAACGGTTGTCGTCCACCAAAGAGAAGAAGAGTATAATTAAATATTTTAACCAATTGGGAATTAGATTATCGAAGGATTAGCCTTAATTCATAATCCCTGATTATAACAACAAAGAAATGGCAAGATATACAGGACCAAAGACCAAAATTTCACGGAAATTTGGTGAAGCAATTTTTGGAGAAGATAAAAACTTCGAAAAAAGAAATTACCCTCCAGGACAGCATGGAAATGCAAGAAGAAGAGGAAAAAAATCTGAATATGCGACTCAACTAATGGAGAAGCAAAAAGCGAAGTATACTTATGGTATTCTAGAGCGTCAGTTCAGTAACTTGTTTAAAAAGGCATCTGCTTCTCAAGGGATTACCGGAGAGATTTTAGTGCAGTTATGTGAATCTCGTTTAGACAATGTAGTTTATAGAATGGGAGTTTCTACTTCTAGAAGTGGAGCACGTCAATTAGTTTCTCACAGACACATTACTGTGAACGGAGAGATTGTAAACGTACCATCTTACAGTTTGAACGAAGGGGATGTAGTTGCAGTGAGAGAGAAGTCTAAATCTTTAAAAGCTATCGAAGATGCATTAGCGTCTAATAGTAGCGTTTATGAGTGGTTGACTTGGAATTCAGATAAGAAAGAGGGAACTTTTGTAAAAGTACCAGCAAGACTTCAGATTCCAGAAAATATCAAAGAGCAGTTAATCGTAGAATTATATTCTAAGTAATAAATTAATCACATTGGTGTTCGGCCAAAGGGTTTATAAGTGCATCTTCAAACTTATTTACCGCGCAACTGGATAACAATTAAAACGAAGAAATATGGCAATTTTAAATTTTCAAAAGCCCGATAAAGTAATAATGATTGAATCTACAGATTTTTCTGGTAGATTCGAGTTCAGACCTTTAGAACCAGGTTTTGGTTTAACTGTAGGAAATGCTTTAAGGAGAGTACTTTTATCTTCATTAGAAGGGTTTGCAATTACGTCTTTAAGGCTAGACGGAGTAGAACATGAGTTTTCTACTGTCTCTGGTGTTGTAGAGGATGTTACCGAAATTATATTGAACTTAAAGCAAGTACGTTTTAAGAAACAAATAGAGGAAACAGACAGAGAAACGGTTTCTATCGCAGTTTCTGGTCAAGAGCAGTTTACTGCTGGAGACTTACAGAAATTTATTTCAGGTTTCCAAGTTTTAAATCCCGATTTGGTGATTTGTAACATGGACAAATCTGTGAAATTAAACGCGGAGATTACTATTGAAAAAGGAAGAGGATTTGTACCTGCAGAGGAAAATAAGAAAGCTTCTGCTCCAATAGGCACAATCTTTACGGATTCTATTTATACACCAATTAAGAATGTGAAGTACGCAGTCGAAAATTTTCGTGTAGAGCAGAAAACAGATTATGAAAAATTAGTTTTTGATATCGATACGGATGGATCTATTAGTCCTAAAGATGCGTTAACAGAAGCAGCTAAGATTTTAATTCACCACTTTATGTTATTCTCTGATGAGCGTATCACTTTAGAGGCGGACGAAATTGCACAAACTGAAACATATGATGAGGAATCATTGCACATGCGTCAGTTATTAAAAACGAGATTGATCGATATGGATTTATCTGTAAGAGCTTTAAATTGTTTAAAGGCTGCAGAAGTAGATACATTAGGAGATTTAGTATCGTTCAATAAGAGTGATTTAATGAAGTTCAGAAACTTTGGAAAGAAATCTTTAACAGAGCTAGAAGAGTTAGTGATTGTGAAGGGATTAAGTTTCGGAATGGATTTAAGTAAATACAAGTTAGATAGAGATTAATCATTCATATTTTGCTCCTCAAAACGAGTTGATGCAAGATGAAAGTTCAAAATAAAAGTCATGAGACACGGTAAAAAGCACAATCATTTAGGAAGAACAACTTCGCATAGAAAAGCGATGTTATCAAATATGACTTGTTCATTAATAGAGCACAAGCGTATTAATACCACAGTGGCAAAAGCAAAAGCATTAAGAGTGTATGCAGAGCCACTAATCACCAAGTCTAAATCAGATACAACACACAACAGACGTATTGTATTTTCTCATCTTCGTGATAAGGCTGCAGTAACAGAATTGTTTAAAGAAATTTCTGTGAAGGTTGCAGACAGACCAGGTGGATATCTTCGTATCATTAAATTAGGAAATCGTCAGGGAGATAATGCTCCTATGGCCATGGTAGAGTTAGTTGATTACAACGAAATCTATAATCCTAATGGAAATAAAGCGAAGAAAACTACAAGAAGAGGAAGAAGTAAAAAAGTGGAAACTCCTGAAGTAGAAGGTACCGTAACTGAAGAGAAATCTGAAGAATAATAAATGAGATTTTGTTATTAAAAAAAAAAAAGGATAAACGTTAACGTTTATCCCTTTTTTTTTTGTCCAGTTTCAAAAA
>DPRC01000010.1:1602-2894 GCA_003537695.1 Polaribacter sp. | reverse complement strand
ACTGAAAATCCTTGTGTCCCTGGTTCGATTCCTGGGGGTACCACAAAATTATCCCGTAATTCATTTATAAACAATGACTTACGGGTTTTTTGGTTTTTAGGGTGTGCTCAAAGGTTGCTTGGGAAGTATAAAAAGATAACTGGGTTAGGGTTCTATTTAATAGTTAAGTTTGGTTCTAAGGACCTTAAGTAACCTATGAAACAACGAATTAAACATTGTGCCATTTGTAAAGTAGATTTCTCTACCATGTACCGCGTACAATATAAAAACTCGAAAGAATGGGTGTTTGTATGTAAAGTGTGTCTTATCGATGTTAAAAAAGACAACCCTACCTACAAATATGGAGGTACTTGGAAGAAATGATGCAGAGGTAAAATAAAAAAGAGACTTCGCACACAACCGTACGTGAGTTATTATAGGCATATTCTTTCTTATATAAAAGGTATTCCCCAAAAACCTAAAATTTTTAGTTTGAGTTTTTTGCATTTATATTTTCCCATTTTTAGAAACTAGAGTAGCGCTAAAACATCATTCAAAATAGGGTTTGTATTTTTTTTATTCCAAATTACAGAAAGTGTTGTTTTTTGGGCGATCATATCCAATTCAATAAATTTAATTTTATGACCTCTTTTTTGCGCTAATGATTTTGGCACAATCGAAATTCCAAACTTATTTTCTACCAACTTAAAAATAGAACTCGAGTGAATAGTATTGTGAGAATTTAAAGGTGTAAAACCACAATCATCAAAAATTTGCATGACTTTTTCGTGGTATGACGCACTATATTGTGCATCAAAAAGAATAAAAGAAGCCTCTTTAAACTGCCTCAAGCTTTTAAAGTTACTTTCGTCTATCTCATGGTCTTTTGGCAATACCAAACAAAAATTTTCCTTTAAAATTGGTTTAATCTCTAAAGCTCTAGGAACTCTTTCTAAACGAACAAAGCCGATGTCCAGTGAAAATGATAACAAGGCTTCTAGCTGCTGCTGATTGTCGATTTCCTTTAAACTACATAAAATATTCGGGTGTTTTTTTTCAAAATTAAGTAATAGATTGGGAATTACCTCTTGCATTGCAGAGCCTACGTACCCAATTTTCAAGGCACCTTGCTTGCCATCTTGTAACATTTTAGCATTCTCCAAAGTATGGGAAAGCATCTTTATCTGTGCTGAAAATTCTATTTTTAAATATTCTCCAACCTTGGTTAACACAACCTTTCGAGTATGTCTTTCAAACAAAACAACGCCTAAAGCTTCTTCAAGAACTTTAATCTGCCTACTGAGCCCCGGTTG
>DPRC01000010.1:0-1200 GCA_003537695.1 Polaribacter sp. | reverse complement strand
TGCCGCAATTCTATTTGATAACTCATAGTTATTAATTTAAGTAATAAACAATATCAATAAGCATCAAAAATAAGAATAACTTTGGTAAGAACCCCAGATACCAAAAAAAATGACCTTTAAATACGGAATAGAGCAGCTAACAGTCTCAAAAGTAATCGCAATTGCCAACGGAAGCCTGCAGGCGGAATTGACAAGTCAAAGCATAGCAGCCGTGCAAGCATGCCGTAAAAAAGTTGAAAAAATGGCGAGTGGAACAGCGGCGGTCTATGGAATAAATACAGGATTCGGTCCGCTCTGCGACGTACAAATTACGCCTGCAGAAACCAGTACATTGCAAAAAAACCTCCTGATTACCCACGCGGTAGGTGTTGGTAAAAATATAGATAAACAATTGTCGAAAATAATGATGATTTGTAAGGTGCACGCCTTGTGCCAGGGATATTCTGGTGTTCGTTTGGAATTAATAGAACGCATTATCTACTTTATTGAGCATGACTTATTACCTGCCGTACCAGAGCAAGGTTCTGTAGGTGCTTCCGGAGATTTAGCACCCTTATCGCACTTATTTCTACCCATCATTGGAGAAGGAGAGTTTTGGGTGGGTACTGAAATTGTTCCGGCAAAAGAGATATTGGCCGCACATCAGCTAGCAATACTTCCCCTGGCGGCAAAAGAAGGTTTGGGCTTGATAAACGGAACACAGTTTATTCTCGCACACAGCATCACTGGACTTCTAAAAATGGAATACCTTTTAGATTTAGCCGATGTTTCTGGCGCTATGAGTATTGAAGGTTACAAAGGGAGTTCTTCTCCTTTTAGAGAAGAACTACACAGAATAAGACCATTTAAAGGAAGTATAAAGGTGGCAGAAAGAATGAGAAACCTTTTTAAAGATTCTCAAAATATTACTTCGCATGAAAATTGCGAGCGCGTTCAAGATCCGTATTCTATGCGTTGTATTCCACAAGTGCATGGCGCTTCTAGAAATGCGTATTCTCATTTATTGGAATTGGCAGAAATAGAAATGAATTCCGTAACAGACAACCCTATTATTTTGAGTGATACCGAAGCTATTTCAGGGGGTAATTTTCATGGACAACCACTGGCAATGGCTTTAGATTATTGTTCCATTGCAGCTTCCGAATTAGGAAATATTGCAGACAGACGTTGTTATTTATTATTAGAAGGTAAGTACGGTTT
>DPRC01000099.1:4910-8101 GCA_003537695.1 Polaribacter sp. | reverse complement strand
TGCCCTATGTGGAGTCTGTGCGTCAATTGTTATGGGAAAAAGGATCAGAAAATGCCATTGTTATTCATTTAACACTTATCCCCTATTTAGCCGCTGCTGGTGAACTAAAGACAAAACCAACACAGCACTCTGTAAAAATGCTCATGCAAAGTGGTGTAAGTCCAGATATTTTAGTGTGTAGAACAGAACATGAAATTTCTGAAGATATCAAACGAAAACTTGCCCTATTCTGCAACGTAAAAAAAGAAGATGTCATACAGTCTATAGATGCTGAAACCATTTATGATGTGCCCAATCTAATGCTAGAACAAGGTTTAGATACCGTTGTTTTAAATAAATTAAAATTATCCTCAAAAGGGGAACCTGAATTAAAAGTTTGGAACGAATTTTTAAGAAAACATAAAAACCCAAAATCTGAAGTGGAAATCGCTTTAATTGGTAAATATGTAGAATTACATGATTCTTACAAATCAATTACCGAAGCTTTTATACATGCCGGCTCTTCTAACGAAACCAAAGTAAAAGTTCGTTGGGTGCATTCAGAGGGGTTAACGCCTGAAAATACTGAAAAAGAATTAGCGGGTGTAAATGGAATTTTAGTGGCTCCTGGTTTTGGAGATCGCGGAATTGAAGGCAAAATAAGTGCCGTTAAATATGCTCGAGAAAACAACATTCCTTTCTTTGGAATCTGTTTGGGAATGCAGATGGCAGTCATCGAGTTTTCTAGAAATATTTTAAAGCTGGAAAATGCAAGTTCAACAGAAATGAACAAGAACGCCAAACACCCTGTAATCAACTTAATGGAAAGCCAAGAGGGAGTGACAGAAAAAGGAGGCACCATGCGTCTTGGTGCTTGGGATTGTGAATTGAAAGAAGATTCAAAAATATTTAATGCCTATAAATCGGAGTTTATTAGCGAACGCCATCGACATCGCTTTGAGTTTAATAATGACTATTTAACTCAAATTGAAGCTGCAGGAATGAAAGCAACCGGTACAAATCCAAAAACGGGACTCGTAGAAGTGGTAGAAATTACCTCTCACCCTTGGTTTGTTGGCGTACAATACCATCCAGAATATAAAAGTACGGTATTGAAGCCCCACCCTTTGTTTGTAGATTTTATAAAGGCAGCTTTAAAACAATCTAAAAAGTAAAGGAACCCACTGCTGCAGTCCTAAAAATTGGGCAGTGTACTAATAACAAAAGTAAAGTTAACTAAAATAGGTACAGTTTTGTTACATTTGTCGCTTTTGGATTCTTATAAGAAATCAAAGAGTAGCAAATTGACATTTTAAAAAAATACAATGGAACAAAAAAAATTCGATCTCAATTCTTTTATTGGAATGATTTTATTAGGGGGTATCATCTTTTGGTGGATGAGTACTCAAAAATCAGAAATAACTGATACTCCAGCCACCACAACTACAGAAATTGTAGCGCAGGCGGAAGATACATCAGGAAGCAACGGAGGAAATACCGCCTTACTTGTAAACGACTCTATAAAACAAGCATCCCTTAACAGCAGATTAGGTGCTTTTGCTCAAAGTGCAATGAACGCTTCTGAAGGCGTTTCTGTTTTAGAAAATGACCTTATAAGATTAACCATAAACAACAAAGGAGGGCAGATTAAGGAAGTTTTAATTAAAAATTATAAGACCTATGACTCCCTTCCTTTATATATGGTAAAAGACAACAATGCCTCTTTTAATATTAATTTCGGAACTACAGACAATAGGATTTTAAATACAAAAGATTTAATTTTCCAACCAACCATCACACAGAATGGGAACAACCAAGTAGTGTCTCTAAAGTTGAAAGTTTCTGAAACAAAATTTTTAGAATACAGATATGAGATGAAGCCAAAGGAGTATATGGTTGATTTTTCTATTCGCTCTCAAGGTTTAAGTAATGTCATAAATGGATCGAATCCTATTAATTTAGATTGGTCTTTGGATGGTTTTAGACATGAAAAAAGTTTAGGAACAGAGAATAAAATGTATTCTTATTACTATTTCAAAGCAGAAGATGAAGTTGACTACCTCGGTGCGGGTAGCTCGGATGTGGTAGAAGATGTAGATTGGGTTTCTTACAAACAACACTTTTTCTCTTCTAGTTTACTCACCGACACCCCTTTTAACAAGGCTACAGTTACCTCTACAGACTTGGTTTTAAATGAAGAAATAGATACTGTTTTCACGAAACGGTATGAACTAAAAACACCATTAGCTTTGTCTAACGGAGAATTAAATTATAATATGAAATGGTTTTATGGTCCTAGCGATTATAACCTACTTACCGAATATGTGGGTACGGATCTAGACCAAACTGCAGATTTAGGTTGGGGAATTTTTGGATTCCTTAACAGAACTGTATTTTACCCTGTATTTAATTTTTTAAAAGGCGTCTTATCTAACTATGGCTTGATCATTATTTTAATGACAGTTATTGTGCGTTTAATCATGTCTCCTTTAGTCTACAAGTCTTATTTATCCAGTGCGAAAATGAAGGTTATTAGACCCGAATTAACTGCTGTAAACGATAAATATCCTGGAAAAGAAAATGCTATGAAACGTCAGCAAGAAACCATGGCCATACAGCGGAAAGCTGGGGTAAGCATGATGTCTGGTTGTATCCCCGCATTATTACAAATGCCAGTTTTCTTTGCCTTATTTAAATTTTTTCCTACCAACTTAGCTTTACGGCAGCAAGGTTTTTTATGGGCTCCTGATTTATCTTCTTACGACACGATTTTTCAATTGCCCTTTACAATTCCATTTTATGGAGACCACGTAAGTTTATTTCCAATACTGGCTTCTGTTGCAATTTTCTTTTACATGAAAATGAATCAAAGTCAACAAGCCAACATGCAAGCACCGGCGCAAGAAGGGATGCCGGACATGGGTAAGATGATGAAATATATGATTTATTTCTCTCCGATCATGATGCTGTTCTTCTTTAATAATTATGCAAGTAGTTTGAGTTTATACTATTTTATTTCTAACTTATTAACGATTGCAATTATGTTAGTAATTAAGAACTATGTAATTGATGAAGATAAATTACATGCGCAAATAGAAGAAAACAAAAAGAAACCTGAAAAGAAAAAAAGTCAGTTTAGACAAAAAATTGACATGGCGATGAAACAAGCGCAAGAACAACAAAAGAAAAAATAATTTACTACTATAAAAAAA
>DPRC01000099.1:0-4561 GCA_003537695.1 Polaribacter sp. | reverse complement strand
TTTAAAGTTTTGGCTTTTTTTTATGCATTTATAGTTTTGAAAACAGCCAAGGTCTTGAGCGATTGTAAGCTTGCTAATTTCCCAAACACGTTTTTCCTATCGCTTACAATAATTCCTTTAGTTTTGAAATCGTAAGATCGATGTCTTCCTTTTTCGTAAACCTAGAGAATGAAAAACGAATCGATGTTTTCGCTTCTTCCGCACCAAATAAAATTTCTGAGAGTACGTGAGACCCTGAATTACTTCCACTTTGACATGCACTTCCTCCAGAGACTGCAATTCCCGCGATGTCTAAACTAAACAATAGCATGTCATTTTCAACAGGAAAACGCACATTTAAAATCGTATAACTACCACCCTCAAAATCTCCAGAAAGTCCGTTGAACTCAATTTTGTCAGAGATTTTATACAACTCAGAAATAAAATAAGCCTTTAACTCTAAAATCTGTTTTTTATCTTTTTCAATAGCATTTTGTGCTATTTCTAGTGCCTTTTCCATCCCTACTATTGCATGCACACTTTCGGTACTTGATCTTGCTCCTTTTTCTTGATCGCCCCCATGGAGCATTGGCAAAATACCAAATCCTTTTCTAAAGAAAGCGAAACCTACTCCTTTTGGACCATGAAATTTGTGCGCACTTGCAACCATAAAATCGACTTTAATACTTTGCAAGTCTAAGGGGTAATGCCCAATAACTTGGACCGTATCTGAATGAAACAATGCATTATTTGATTTGCATAAATTGGCTACCACCTCGATTGGTAATATGTTCCCAATTTCATTATTAATCATCATTAAACTTACCAGTGTTTTTGCTCCAGAAGACTTTAGAAGTGTCTCCAGATGTCCTAAATCTATATTCCCAAGGGCATCTACCTCTACAAATTCCAATACAATTTGATGGCTCTTTTCTAAAAACTCGCAGGTATGCAAAACGGCATGGTGTTCTATTTTTGTCGTAATAATTCGTGTAACACCTAAATTTGAAACCGCATTCTGTAAAATTAAATTATCTGCTTCCGTGCCGCTAGAAGTAAAGATGATTTCGGCTGCAGATACTTTAAAATGCTTCGCTATATTTTTCCTAGCAGTTTCTACAGTTGCTTTTGCCTTTCTACCAAATTGATGCGTAGATGAGGGATTGCCAAAATTCTCTGCCATTGATACTTGCATCACCTCTATCACCTCGGGGTACATTTGAGTGGTTGCTGCGTTGTCTAAATAGATTGCATTCATAGTTCAAAATAAATTTTTAATTCCCCAAAATGATACATATTGATGTGAATAAAATATGCATAAAATTACATTTTTTTTGGAGAGAGTACTCCTAAATTAACAAAAAATATAAGTCCCTTTTTAAGCATGACTAAAGATCCTCCCTAGCAGAAAACCAATACTTCTTATTTAGCGCCTATAAGAAGGCACTATTCCGGTTTGTTTTGAAAAACATATACCTCTGTTGCTCCCAACCCATACTGCTTGTAGGAAGCATCGTAGTGTTTTACAGGGTATTTATTCAACAGTGATTGTAATTCAGATTTTAAGACGCCTTCGCCTACCCCATGGATAAACACAATTTTAGAAATTCTTTTATGAATCGCAAACTCCACTTTTCTTTTTGCAGTATCTAACTGAAGGTTCAGCATGTCATAGTTGTCCAATCCTCTTGTAGACTTCACCAATTTATTAATGTGCAAATCTACCTCCATAACAACCTCTTGATTTTGCTTTTTAAAGAGGTTTCCTTTTTTCTTAGGCTGGCTGATTTTTTCTTTTAAAAAATCATTGTTAATATCCGAATATTTACTGAGCTCGTGTTGGTCTCTTTCTATTTTAACCAGCTCTTTTTCATTAAAATTAAAAATCATGCCATCGGTAGTTTTAATAGAAATCAAATCTTTTAAAATAGCCGTAACTTCGCCTTTTAATACATCATCTAAAACCGCTACTTTATTTCCAATTTCTAAACCCTTTCTTAACATTGTGTTGATTCTTATTTAAATAAAAGCTACTACATTTACCGCAAAAATAAGCATATGTCCAAAACTTCTACTACTTCTCCTGAAAACTTCTTTAAACTGGCTTCAAAAAGCATCGAATTAACAGAAGTTCGAAAAAAAATACTGCTTGATATCTCTCAGGGCATTGCAAACACATATCTTAAAAAAAATGTTGCCAATTTAAACTTCATTTGTACACACAACTCTAGAAGAAGTCAATTAGGACAAGTTTGGGCCTACTATGCAGCACAATATTTCAACCTCAACATACATGCGTTTTCTGGGGGCACCGAAGTAACTGCTTTTTATAGAAATACTGTAAAGACCTTACAGGAAGTTGGATTTGATTTTAAGGTAACCGATTTTTCTCACGAAAATCCGCACTATCTAATTTCATTTCAAGGGAGTGAAAAATCTATTTCTGGCTTCTCGAAAAGATTCGATGATGCACTAAATATAGAGCCTTATATCGCTATTACCACCTGCAACAATGCAGACAAAAACTGTCCTTTTATTCCGAATGCGCTTGCAAGATTTCACTTGCCTTTTGCGGATCCAAAAGCTTCAGATGACAGTCCTGAACAGGAAGCTGCCTATCAAAAAACCAGTGCACAAATTGCTGCCGAAATCTTTTTTATTTTTACAGAAGTTAAAACGATGCTTTCTTAGATTTCCAGATCTTTATCATACGGAATGCTATTTAGAACGTGGTTAATCACATTTACTCTCGCCTCGGTTTTCCTATTGGCACGAATCACTTTCCAGGGAGACTTGTCTGTATTGGTTTTTTTAAACATCGCATTTTTATACTCGGTATATTGTTCCCATAAAACCTGTGCCCTTTCATCTACCTTGGTCATTTTCCATTGTTTTAAAGGATTGCTTTTTATATCTGCAAAACGCTTTGCTTGTTCTTTCTTAGAGATCGACATATAAATCTTTACCAAGTGAATTCCAGACTCTAGAATCATATTTTCAAAATCATTTACCTGATTCATAAAAACATCATATTCTTTTGGCGTACAAAAACCGTTTACAGGTTCTACAACCGCACGATTGTACCAACTTCTATCAAAAAAAACAATTTCACCTGCTTTTGGAAACTGCTCTACATACCGCTGAAAATACCATTGTGTTTGCTCATCTTGTGTTGGTTTTGTTAAAGCCACTATGCGCATGTGACGCGGATTAATACGCTCTGTCAACCTTCTAATTGCCCCACCTTTACCCGCAGCATCCCTTCCTTGAAAAACAACAATTATACGTTCATTATTATCAATCCCCCATGTTTGTAAACGGATAAGCTCTACCTGTAACTTTTTTAATTTTTTCTGATAATCTACATATCTTAAACTCCTCTCGATACTCAAGGGCGCTTTTGACAAAAGCGCTAGTAGCCCTTTTTTTGTAGTTAATTTCTTTAATTCTTGTGCTGTTAATTTTATTTCCATACCACTAATCACTATTATTATTAGACCTATAATACCGCATGACAACGTTTGGGTCTGGTGCTAAAATTGTTTTTGCTGCCGCCTTCCCTTCATAATCAAACTGAGAAATCACATGTCGAATCGCCTCTAACCGCGCCACCTCTTTATCGTTCGTTTTTATCAGTATCCATGGGCTATATGCCGTGTGGGTTTTAGAAAACATTTCAGCTTTATACTGTGTATACTTGTCCCAAAGAGTTTGTCCTTTTTTGTCGACTGGACTAAACTTCCAGCGCTTTAGTGGATTTTCTTTGCGTTCTTCAAATCTTTTTAATTGTTCGTCTTTCGTGATTGACAACCAAAACTTAATAATAATCACACCATCTTCATACATCATATGCTCAAACTCTGGCACCTGAACTAAAAAATCTTTGTATTGTTTCTGTGTACAGAAATCCATCACGGGTTCTACTACGGCCCTATTGTACCAACTTCTATCGAAGAAAACGATTTCTCCTGGGTTTGGCAACTCCTTTATATACCGCTGAAAATACCATTGTCCTTTTTCCATATCTGTTGGTTTGTTTAAGGCCACCAATCGACTAGACCTGGGATTCAAATGCTCCGTAAACCGTCGAATATTCCCTCCTTTTCCTGCAGCATCTCTGCCTTCAAAAATGACTACAACACGCTTATTCTCTTTTGATATCCAACGCTGTAGCTTTACCAACTCTATCTGTAAAAGCCGCAACTCTTCAGTATATAAAAGTGTTTTATTCACCTTTTTAAATAGATCACTCTTCTCTTTAATAAGTTCTAACAGCTCTTTATTGGTTTGTAAATTCTGAAAATCTTCTGCTGTAAATGTTTTACGTGTACTCATGTGTTTTTTTCGAAACTTAAAAATATTACTTTTTTTTCTAAATAAAGTTAAAAAACCATGAATTTAAGTGAGATATTTTATATTTGTTAGCTATGAAAAAAAAGTTGCTATTTCTATTTCTTTGCTATTCATTAGGTGTTTTTTCTCAAAAAAAATTTTCAAAAGAGTTTCATTTTATTTCAGATAATGATTTGTACACCTCTACATTCGATGACCGCTATTATACCAGTGGGTTGTTTTTATCCTT
>DPRC01000030.1 GCA_003537695.1 Polaribacter sp. | reverse complement strand
ATGTACGAATTTGTAGCTAATTTTGTACTGTGGAAAAAAATATTTTACATCTCGATTTAGACCCTTTTTTCGTCTCTTGTGAGCGATTGATTGACAGCAGGTTACAAAAAAAACCACTGTTGGTTGGTGGTACTGGAGACCGTGGTGTTGTAGCTGCTTGTAGTTACGAAACAAGGCGATTTGGGGTACATTCTGGCATGCCTATGAAGATTGCTAAAAGGCTATGTCCGGAGGCAATTACAATTAGAGGAGATACAGGTACCTATTCTAAATTCTCAAATTTAGTGACCGAAATTATCAAAGAAAAAGTACCCATTTTCGAAAAGGCAAGTATTGATGAATTCTATGCAGATCTTACAGGCATGGATGCTTTTTTTGGAAGCTACAAGTATGCTTCTGAATTGCGTCAGAAAATTATCAAAGAAAGCGGATTGCCTATTTCTTTTGGGATGTCTCAAAATAAAATTGTTTCTAAGGTTGCTACTGGAGAAGCGAAACCGAACAATCAATTGTTGATTGATGCAGGTTTTGAAAAAGATTTTCTAGCACCTTTATCGATTCGTAAAATTCCATCCGTAGGAAATAAAACCTATCAAACATTGCGGAATCTTGGTGTAGATAAAATAAAAGTGATTCAGGAAATGCCTTTAGAAATGATGATTAGTGTTTTGGGAGCCAATGGAAAAACGATTTGGAAACGGGCAAACGGCATCGACAACCCACCTATTATTGCTTTTCACGAACGCAAGTCTTTATCCACAGAAAGAACCTACAACAAAGATACCATTGATATGGTAAAACTAAAAGCAACCTTATTTGCAATGGCAGAAAACTTGGCCTATCAATTAAGAAAAGGCGACAAACTAACGGGTACTTTAAGCGTAAAAATTCGGTATTCAGATTTCAATACCTACAGCAAACAAATAAAGATTCCGTATACAAGTGCAGATCACATTATAATTCCTGCCGTTTTAGAATTGTTTAAAAAATTGTATCAAAGACGCTTGCTCATTCGATTGGTTGGTGTGAAGGTCTCTGATATTGTTAGTGGTAATTATCAAATTAATCTTTTTGATGATACCGCACAAATGTTAGACCTGTACAATGCTATGGATACCGTTCGGAGTAAATATGGCGAATTGAGTATTATGCGAGCCTCTGCAATGGGTGCAAAATCTATTGGACGGTTTAGCAATCCGTTTAACGGAGAACCACCACTTATTTTAGCACACAGAAAGCAATAATTTAATGTATCTAAACTGTCATTCTTATTATTCATTGCGCTACGGAACCTTTTCTGAAGTTGCCTTGTTGGAGCTTGCTGTAGCAAATAATATAGATATGCTGGCACTTACAGACATCAACAATACCTCTGCTTGCATGCACTTTATTCAACAAGCAAAAAAACACCACATCCAACCTGTTGTTGGTGTTGATTTTAGAAATGGCAATACACAACAGTTTGTTGCACTCGCAAAAAACAATACTGGATTTGAAAACATCAACAGGTATTTGTCTTCTTTTTTAGAATCTAAAACGTCTATTCCAGACAAACCAACCTACTTAGAAGATGTCTGTATCATTTACCCTTTTGAAAAAGTATTGGAATTGAATCTTACGTCTTTTGCTACAAATGAATTTATTGGTGTTTCTATTGCTGAGATTAACAAATTGCGTTTCTCCTATTTAAAAAAGTTTGAAGACAAAATTGTAATTCAGCAGCAAGTAACGCTTCGTAATAAAAGAGATTTTAATGCACACCGCTTGCTGCGTGCGATTGCAAATAATATGTTGCTAAGCAAATTACCAACCACAGAGGAGTGTTTAGAAACAGACCGCATGCATACTGCCAAAGATTTAGAGGAATCTTTTAAAGAATTTCCGTTTATAATTGCAAACACAAAAAAACTATTACAACAGTGCACGGTCCACTTTGGATATGATATTGCACGTGAAAATCAGAATTTAAACTTGTATTATGGCAGTTTTGAACAAGACTGTAAAATATTGGTACAACTGTGTACTGATAAGATGCATAATAGGTATCCAAACCCTACAGAAAAAGTACATGCCCGACTTCAAAAAGAGCTGAAGGTAATTCTCGAGTTAAAGTTTGTTTCCTTTTTCTTAATCAATTATGATATTATCAGCTATGCGAAAAAAAACAACTTTTTTCATGTGGGTAGAGGAAGTGGCGCCAATAGCATTGTTGCCTATATTCTTGGCATTACAGACGTAGATCCTGTGGAATTGGATTTATATTTTGAGCGATTTATCAATCCCTTTAGAGCTTCTCCCCCAGATTTTGATATTGATTTTTCTTGGAAAGATAGAGATACAGTAACGCAGTATATTTTTAATAGGTTTGACAATGTTGCTTTATTAGCCACTTACAATACCTTTAAATACAGGGCTGTTGTTCGGGAATTAGGAAAAGTGTTTGGGTTGCCAAAAGAAGAAATTGATAAATTGAGTACAGGTGCTGCCGATAACAAATTAGATGATATTTCTAAGCTAGTTTTAAAATACGGAAAATTAATCGAAGGTTTCCCTAATTATGTAAGTGTCCATTCTGCAGGAATTTTAATTTTAGACAAACCCATTCATTATTATTCAGCCACTAGTTTACCTCCAAAAGGATTTCCTACCGTTCAGTTTGATATGAATATTGCCGATGAGGTGGGAATTTTTAAGTTTGATATTTTAGGCCAACGTGGCTTGGCAAAAATAAAAGATGCGCTACAAATTATCAAAGAAAATAATCCGGATGCTCCTGAAATTGATATTACCGACATTGAAAGTTTTAAAAATGACATCAATATTAATAACCTTTTAAAAAGTGGTGGGGCTATTGGAGCGTATTATGTAGAATCTCCTGCAATGCGTGGATTGATGCAAAAACTACAAACGCAAGATTATTTAGGTTTGGTTGCTGCAAGTTCTATTATAAGACCTGGTGTTTCTGGTTCTGGAATGAAAGAGGAATTTATAAAAAGACATCGGTTTCCAGAAAAAAGAAAAGAAGCACATCCTATTTTACTAGAAATTATGCCAGAGACCTACGGTGTAATGGTGTATCAAGAAGATGTCATGAAAGTAGCAAATCAGTTTGCCGATCTAAGCTTGGGAGAGGCAGATGTTTTGCGGAGAGGGATGAGTGGTAAATATAGATCTGTTGAAGAATTTAAAGCTGTTGAAGACAAATTTGTTTCCAATTGCAGGAAAAAAGGACATGCAGACCCGTTAATTTTTGAAGTTTGGAATCAGATTAAAAGTTTTGCAGGCTATGCTTTTGCAAAAGGACATTCTGCTTCCTATGCGGTAGAAAGTTACCAGAGTCTCTTTTTAAAGTGCTACTACCCTATTGAGTTTATGACGGCAGTTTTAAATAATGGTGGTGGTTTTTATTCGGCAGCACATTATATTCATGAAGCTAAAATGTGCGGTGCCACCATCACACTTCCTTGTATTAATAATGGCGATCATGGGAATACAGTCAAAGGAAAAACAATTTATTTAGGGTTTGGATATCTTAAAAATTTAGAGTCTTTGTTAGTGCAACGGTTTTTAACGGAACGTCAATTATCTGGTCTTTTTCTCTCTATGGACGATTTTATAGCGCGTGTTGCTATTTCCATAGAACAGCTTACTGTTTTAATTCGTATTGATGCATTTCGTTTTACCAACAAGCAGAAAACTACGCTTCTTTGGGAAGCTACCTTTAAATTAAATGCTACAAAGTCCAAGCAGACACAACCCCAGGTAAAATTGTTTCAATTACAGCAGCAAAATTTTGAAATCCCCAAATTACATACCCATTGGTTAGAAAATGTATATGATGAAATGGAGTTGTTGGGTTTTACCATTCACAACTATTTTTCGTTGGTTACAGACCCCTTTCATCCGCATATAAAAGCAAAACAGATGTCTGAATTTTCAAATAAAAAAGTGGTCTTATATGGCCAGTTGGTTGCCACTCGTTTTAATAAGACTTCACAAGGAAAGCTGATGCGTTTGAGTACGTTTATTGATGCGGAAGGACAGTATTTTGATGCGGTCCATTTTACAGACGTTGTGCAACAATATCCTATAAACGGCATGGGGATTTATGGCTGTTATGGGACCATTACCAATCGCTTTGGTTTCTGTAGCATGAACGTTCTTAAATCTAAAAAAATGAGTATTGCAGGAGACCCTAGGCACTGATTATCAAATAAAAAGCTTAAATTTATGTCATATACCCCCATGAAAAAAATAACTTTAAGTACCGCTAAACATCGGACAAAAAACGTACTCTCCATTCGGTTTGCATATGACGAGGAGCTAAAAAAGCATCTTAAAAACCTTGACAATGTTTTTTGGAGTAGCACCATGCGTTGTTTTTATATGGAGCGCTCTTTAGAAAACATAGGAATTATTGTTACCCATTTTAAAAACCCTAAGTGGACTGTTGTTTTTTCTAAATTGCACTCTTTTATTGATAAAAGTAGCGTCTCAGAAAAGAGAAATTCACATTTAATAGCTAACATACCGGCGTCTCATACCTTAGATTTACAAAAATTTAAAAAATGGTTGCTTCAAAAACGATTGAGTGCAAGCACGGTATATACCTATGTAGACCTTACTACAATTTATATTAGATATGCCCTCTCAAAAAAAGCTGATTTGTTCTCTAAGAAAACGGTAGCGGCTTTTAACTATGATTATATTTTCATACCCAATAAATCAATTTCCTATCAAAATCAGTTTATCAGCGGCGTAAAGAAATTTTTTGAATACAAAGGATATGCTTACGAGGCAATCCCTATTGAAAGACCTCGAATAGAAAAGAAATTACCCATTATATTAAGTGGCAACGAAATAAAAGTCATTTTTAGCACAATTACCAACTTAAAACACAAAGCACTTTTAAGTCTGCTGTATTCTGCTGGCTTACGAATTGGTGAAGCTATTGCTCTAGAAATAACTGATATTGACAGTCAGCGAATGCTTATTCATGTTCGGCAGGCAAAAGGAAAAAAAGACAGGTACACTCTTTTGTCTACTGTTTTTCTAAAAATATTAAGAGATTATTACGTTGCTTACAGACCCAAGAAATATTTATTTGAAGGTCAAAACGGAGGTACATACAGCTATACAAGTGCGCAAAAAGTATTAAAAAATGCCTTATTTAAAGCAGGCATTACCAAGAAAGCCACCTTGCATTCCTTACGACACAGTTTTGCGACCCACTTACTAGAAAAAGGGACGGATATTAGATATATTCAAGAACTATTAGGACACAGTAGCCCAAAAACCACGATGATCTATACTCAGGTAACAAAAACAAGTTTAAAAAAAATCAAAAATCCGTTTGATGATTTGTTTTAAACCCCTATTTTTATATAAAAAAGAGCGCGCTATATAAACACTAAACATCCGCCTATCCTGCCAATATGGGTGCATATGTGGACAAAAGGTACGCCTATAAACAAGTT
>DPRC01000175.1 GCA_003537695.1 Polaribacter sp. | reverse complement strand
TAAAGATAAAAAAAAAGCATCAATATAAATTGATGCTTTTAGAATCGCTATGTTTTTTTACAGTTGAACTCTCCATCCATACGGATCTTCCGATTTATTTGTCTGGATATCGGTAATCGATTTCTTTAGGATGCTCGCAAAAGGCATTTCTAATGTTGGCAATTCATAGTCTTTTTCTTGAAATCCAAAACCTGAAATTGGTGAAATTACCGCAGCAGTTCCTGTACCAAACATTTCTTTTAAAGCACCGGACTGCGCCGCCACAATTACTTCTGCAACAGATATTTTCCGCACTTCAACAGCCATGTTAAGGTCTTCGGCGAGTTGGAGGATGCTTTTACGCGTAATACCATCTAAAATTCGGTCGTTTGTGGGGCTTGTAATTAAGGTATCATTAATTCTAACAAAAATATTCATTGCGCCAGCCTCTTCGATGTACTCGTGCGTGTTATCATCTGTCCAAATTACTTGATTGTAGCCTTTTTCAATCGCCAACTGTGTTGGGTAAAACTGTGCAGCATAATTACCACCTGCTTTTGCAAAACCTACACCGCCATTTGCAGCACGGGCATATTTTTCTTCAATTAAAACGTTTACTTTTCCTGCAAAGTAAGCACCAGAAGGTGCAGTACAAATCATAAATTTATATTCATTCGCCGGAGATGCATGAAAGCCGTTTCCCGAAGCAAACATAAAAGGTCTTATATACAAAGAACTTCCCTCATTTGTAGGAATCCAAGCTTCATCAACTTTCAGTAATTCTTTCAAACCTTGCATAAAAAATTCTTCAGGAATTTGAGGAATTACCAATCGTTCTGCAGATTTGTTTAGACGCTTACAGTTTTCTAAAGGTCTAAATAATAAGGTGTTTCCTTCAGCATCTTTGTACGCCTTCATGCCTTCGAAAATTGATTGTCCATAATGAAATATTTTAGCAGAAGGATCTAAAGATATTGGAGAATAGGGTTCAATAACGGGGCTTTCCCATTTCCCGTTTTTAAAGGTACAGGTAAGCATGTGGTCAGAAAAAACACTACCAAAAGGCAGGTTGTTAAAATCGACAGACGCTATTTTAGACTTTTCTATATGTTTGATTTCTATATTAGAACTCATAATTTTATGGATTATATTTCGATACAAATGTACATAATTTATTCATCGTAAGAAATATATAAAGCGGGGTTTTGGTGTTAAATTCTGTATATTTGTATCTCCTATTTTAAACGTTATCTTTATGAAACCACTTGTTTTTTACTGCCTTATTGTTCTTTTTAGTTGTACCTCTTGTAAGCTAAGTGAAAAAGAAAATAACGCAGTAACTCCTATTTTAAGCCAATTGGAATTTTCTTCTTTTGGGGCTAAAATAACGGAAGAAAATGCAATGAGTTCGCAACAGATGTTCGCTAAATTTGAAAACATGCATTTTGGAGATACTGCACGCGTGAAATTTTCTGCTACAATTAAAGAACTTTGTACTAAAAAGGGTTGCTGGATGAAGCTGCCTTTGGGAGCGACTGCAGAAACGATGGTTCGTTTTAAGGATTATGGTTTTTTTATACCTTTGGATGCCCAAGGGAAAGATGTAATTGTTGCAGGAAAAGCATTTGTAAAAGTAACGTCTGTTGAAGAGTTGCGCCATTATGCCGAGGATGCAGGGAAGTCTGCAGCGGAAATAGCAAAAATTACAAGTGTTAAAAAGGAGTTTTCTTTCGAGGCCAGTGGGGTTTTGTTAAAAGTAAAATAAAGCAGGTGAAGTATTGATGCAGTCGCGCTATTTAACGGGGGTGCCATTTTAGGAACCATATAAATTTATTATCATAATTTTGAAAAGAGAAATTTTAATTACTTCAGATGGCTCTACCACCATTCATTTACCTGATTGGGATGAGCAGTATCATTCTAAACATGGAGCTATTCAGGAGGCATATCACGTTTTTTTACGCGCTGGTTTAGATACGGTGATGGTAAATACTAGAAAGCTCGCTATTTTAGAAATAGGTTTTGGTACAGGTTTAAATGCATTTATCACCTTTTTAGAGGGTAGGAAAGAAAAGTTAGAGATTGAGTACGTAGGCGTTGAAGCGTATCCGGTTGCCGCATCAGAAGTTTTAAAATTGAATTATGTGGAAGAACTAAAAGCAACTGCAGACCAGCATCTTTTTGATAAAATGCATGAGATCTCATGGGAAGAGCAACAGGGAATTTCAGAAGATTTTAAATTAACAAAGCGCAAACAGTTTTTCCAAGATATTACTGATAAAGCAGCTTTTGATTTGATTTATTTTGATGCCTTTGGTGCAAAAAATCAGCCAGAATTGTGGACAGTTCCTATTTTTTTAAAGATGTATGAGGCTATTCGGGAAAATGGAGTTTTAGTTACTTACTGTGCCAAAGGGAGTGCAAGAAGAGCGATGCAAGCCGTGGGTTTTTCTGTGGAACGGATTCCAGGGCCACCGGGGAAAAGAGAAATGCTGAGAGCAACAAAGAAGCCTATCGTATAAATAGGGGCAGTTTTTATCAGTAATATAACCTCGTTTTGCCCAATTAAAAGAATATAACAGATGGAATTTAGAAGAAAATTTGGAAGGAAAAAAGAAGCAAAACCTACAAAGGGGCTTTTTTTTATAATATTATTAGGGTTAGCAGTAATACTATGGTTTAAAATGGAGGCTATTTTAAATGCTTTATTTTAATAGGGAAGCATTTTTTTAGAAGACTAAATTTCTAGGAATGGCATGGAAATAAATACAATCCACAGTGTTATCAGCAACCAAAATAATTGTTTAAATTTGTATATTCGAGCACAGTGTGTTGTTTATAAGACGTTAATTCATACTTTTTAGTAGGAAAATTGCTACGGCAATCCATTTGTAAAATTGTGGTTTATATCCGAAGTACTTTCAAATACAGCTATGGTAAAAACAGAAAAAATTATTTTAGGAATTGATCCAGGAACTACAATTATGGGTTTTGGTTTGATAAAGGTTGTTGGTAAAAAAATGGAGTTCATTCAGATGAATGAATTAATGTTAAAAAAATACGATGATCACTATTTAAAACTAAAATTAATTTTCGAACGAACGATTGAATTGATCGACACGTACAATCCTGATGAAATTGCGATTGAAGCGCCTTTTTTTGGAAAAAATGTACAATCGATGTTGAAGTTAGGTAGGGCGCAGGGAGTAGCCATGGCTGCGGGTTTGTCTCGTGAAATTCCGATTACAGAATACCTGCCAAAGAAAATAAAAATGGCAGTTACGGGGAATGGTAATGCCAGTAAAGAACAGGTTGCTTTGATGTTAAAGTCCTTATTAAATTTAAAAACATTGCCAAAGAACTTAGACGCTACGGATGGCTTAGCTGCCGCAGTTTGTCATTTTTATAATTCAGGAAGGGTTGTTGGAGGTAAAAATTATTCAGGCTGGAGTAGTTTTGTGAAAGAAAATGAAAAACGAGTTAAGAAATAATGGCAGGTATATATATTCACATACCCTTTTGCAAGCAAGCATGTTTTTATTGTGATTTTCATTTTTCGACTTCCTTAAAGAAAAAAGAAGATATGATTGTTGCTCTAATCAAGGAAATCGCATTGCGAAAAGAGGAATTGGGAGACACTACCATAGAAACTATTTATTTTGGAGGAGGTACACCATCTGTGCTAAGTGCGTCAGAGATCAAGGAATTAATAGCCGCTGTTTACCTGAACTTTGAAGTTGTAAAGAATCCAGAGATTACTTTAGAGGCGAACCCTGATGACTTGTCTGAAGAAAAAATAATAGCACTTTCTAAATCACCAATAAACAGACTGAGTATTGGTGTCCAGTCTTTTTTTGAAAAAGATTTAAAGTTAATGAATCGTGCCCATAATGCAGCAGAGGCAAAAAAATCATTGGTGTTGGCAACGCGTTATTTTGAGAATATCTCTTTAGATTTAATTTACGGAATTCCGGGTTGCACGAATGAGGAATGGTTGGCGAATATAAAAATAGCACTGAGTTTTGGAATCCCACACATATCAAGTTATGCGCTTGTAGTAGAGCCACATACTGCCCTAAAAACAATGATCGAAAAGGGAAAAATTAAAAATGTAGATGATGCGAAGACACAAGAACAATTTCAGATTCTAATAAAGGAATTGGCTATTGGAGGTTTTATACAATATGAGGTATCTAGCTTCGGAAAAGAAGGGTTTTTTAGTAAAAATAATTCTTCGTATTGGTTGGGAGTTGCCTACTTGGGTATTGGACCCTCTGCACATTCCTTTGATGGAAAACAACGCAGTTGGAATATTAAAAACAACACAAAGTATATCAAATCCATTCAAGAGAATGTATTGCCCATAGAAAGAGAAACCCTCTCTACCACAGACCAATACAATGAGTTTGTCATGACAGGTTTGAGAACTATTTGGGGAGTTTCTTTAGAGAAAATTAAAGATAATTTTGGAAAAAAATATTTAGACTATCTACAAAATCAGTCTAAAAAACACATCGAGGAAACCTTGTTGTTTGTTGAAAATGGAACCTTGAAGACAGGAGAGAAAGGAAGGTTTCTTGTAGACGGAATTGCTGCGGATCTTTTCATGTTGAATTAATAGGTATTCTTTTTCAATTGCTTAAAATTGGTATACACTGTTTGTTTAAAAACTTATATTTACATTTAAAATAAAATGAAATAATTTCAGGGCATATGAAAGCAATTATAGAGTACAATTCCAGGAAAATTACAATTGATGTTTCTGAACCCATTGATATTTCTGTTGCCATAGACATGTCAAAAAAAAATGTGAATGCTTGGTATGTAGGAGTCCCAAAAATATTCCCAGTAGACTTTGACGGTGAAATTGCTAAGGTGTCCGAAGGTGCTGTTGTCAACTTTAACAACATACATTTTAATCCACATGCACATATTACGCATACAGAGTGTGTAGGCCATATTACTGAAGAATTTCATTCTATAAATCAGAATCTGAAACATTATTTTTTTGTAGCAGAAGTGGTTACCGTTGCTCCTGAAAGTAGCGGAGAGGATTTTGTAATCTCTGAGAAACAACTTAAAACTGCTTTGAGAAATAAGAAACGAGACGCCATTATTATTCGGACGATGCCAAATTTAAAATACAAGAAATCAATGCAGTATTCGAATACAAACCCACCCTATTTATTAGAGGAGGCGGCTGTGTATTTGCGGGAAAAAGGAATAAAACATTTATTAATAGACCTGCCTTCTGTGGATAAAGAGAAAGATGATGGGCGCTTATTAGTGCACAATGCATTTTGGAATACTGCTGGTAAAGTTCGTTTAGACGCTACTATTACAGAATTTATATACGTGCCAAATGCGGTTGAAGATGGAGAGTACCTGTTAAATTTAATGATTGCACCATTTGAAAATGATGCGACTCCAAGCAAGCCTATTTTGTATAAAATCATAAAGTGAAGCGTTTCAAAAAAATAAAAAGCAAGCAGTGGTTTTTTTTAGGAATCGGTATTTTTTTAGCGGTTGTAATTTACAATGCTTCTTATGTAGATATTACTGCGGAAGAGTTGAAAAAAACTTATGCAAATGCACATTCTCAATTTATAGATATTGAAGGAATGCAAGTGCATTACAGGGATGAAGGAAAAGGATTTCCAATCGTTTTAATTCATGGAACTGGAGCTTCTTTGCATACCTGGGACGATTGGACAACGCAACTCACAAAAAGTTTCAGAGTTATTCGCTTAGACCTTCCGGCATTTGGATTAACAGGTCCAAATGGAAATGCAGATTATTCCATAGATAGCTACACCAAGTTTTTACAACAGTTTGTATCGAAACTAAAGTTGGATACGTTCCATTTAGCAGGAAATTCTTTAGGAGGAAATATTGCTTGGAATTATGCGGCAGAATACCCAGAGAAAGTACTCAAACTTATTTTAATAGATGCCAGTGGTTTGCCAACTTTTACCCCACAGCCACCAATTTTTAAAATGGCAAAAACACCAATCTTAAATTCGTTGTTTTTGTACATTACACCCAAGTTTATTATTCGGAAAAATATAGAGCAAGTATATGCTGATAAATTAAAAGTTACAGACGCTCTTGTTACACGGTATCATAAAATGTCTTTGAGAACAGGAAATAGAAAGGCTTTTATAGAGAGAGCAAAAACGGATTTCAATGTAGCTGAAAAAGTAAATTTAGTAAAGTTAAAAAGTATAAAGACACCTACCTTGTTAATTTGGGGAGCAAAAGATACTTGGATTCCTTTAGGAAATGGAAAAAGAATGGATAGCATGCTGCCGAACTCTAAACTGGTTATTTTAGAAAATTCAGGTCATGTTCCTATGGAGGAAAACCCAAAAGAAAGTTTAGAATTTTTAAAATCCTTTTTAAATGAATCTTCATAAAAATTAAAAATGCACATAGCGCAATTAAGAGATTTTTGTTTGTCAAAAAAAGGAGTAACAGAGCACTTTCCTTTTGATAACGCAACTCTGGTTTTTAAAGTGATGGATAAAATTTTTGCATCTACAAGAATAGATAAGTGGGAGCAAGGTGCACAAGGTGTCAATTTAAAATGTGACCCTGAGAAAGCACAAGAATTACGAGAAGTCTATGAGGGTGTGCAACCGGGTTGGCATTCGAACAAAAAGCATTGGAATACAGTAGCTGTAAATAATAGTGATGTTTCAGATGATCTGGTTCAAGAACTCATCAATCATTCTTATATTATGGTGGTGAAAGGATTGACAAAAAAAATACAAGTAATATTAAAGGATTTGTAAAATGAAAAAGCAAGAACTTAGAGCGCTTTACAAGCAAAAAAGAAAGGACCTAACTGAAATCCAAATTAAGGGTTTGCAAGAAAATATATACCAGCAGATTTATAACTTAGATTTTTCTACTGTTAAAAATGTGCATTTATTTCTATCTATGCCTAAATTTAAAGAGATAGATACCGCACCTTTAATTACCTATTTTAGAAACAAAAATAAA
>DPRC01000027.1:1047-2884 GCA_003537695.1 Polaribacter sp. | reverse complement strand
TGACGAATCCACCAAACAGCATAAGATATGAACTTAACCCCTCTGGTTTCACCAAATCTTTTTGCCGCTTTTACCAAGCCTAAGTTGCCTTCATTTATCAAGTCAGATAACTTCAAACCCTGTCCTTGGTATTGCTTGGCAACGGAAACTACAAATCTTAAATTTGCACTTACAAGCGCATCTAAAGCTTTTGAATCTCCTACCTTAATTTTTAGTGCAAGTTCTACTTCTTCATCAGCAGTAATAAGTCCAATTTTACTAATTTCTTGAAAATATTTATCTAAAGACTCCGCATCGCGGTTGGTGACTTGTTTTACAATTTTAAGTTGTCTCATTATAGGAAGTTGTAAGGTTTAATAGCAAATAGCTATTGGTTGCTTTTTTAAAAAAATCTATTTCTTTTAAAGGTGGTAGTTAGGGATCGTTGAAACGAAAAATCTAGAATGCAGAAAGCTTGAGTTGAATCAATATATTGTTCTCAAGAAGTTTCATTCGAGTGCACGTACTGCGGCCATCGTATGAATTTTCCACAATTTTCAATATACGAAAAACGAGCGATTTTCTATTGAAAACCGCTCGTTTTGTGTCTATTTTAACATGTTTTAGTCAATTATGACGTAAAACGATGTATTTATTAAAATCTAAAAGTCGCACCTATTAGAAAGTTTCTGGTTGCTTGAGGATAATAACCTGCTCCATCGACTGTAGTGACCGTTCCTGGATTAGAGTAATCATCATCAAAAGTATAGTAATACCCATTATTAACATATTCTGCATCAAAAAGGTTGGTTACCAATGCTGTAAAAACAACAGATTTGAAGATTTTATTTGATTGTAAGCGATATACAACGTTTAAGTCAGACGTAAAGTAGCTTTCTAAAACATCGTTTGTAGAAACTTCACTACTAAAATTACTCATAAACTGCTCACTAACATACTTAGTTAAGAGTGAAAGTTGTACATTTTTTAAGGGTGTATAGGTAAATATATTCCCAATAATTACGTCTGGTGAAAATGATAAATCTGTATTTCCCAAGGACTGTGGTGTTGTATTTCCATCTTTAGTTATAAAGAAGTCTCTATTCTTGTTCGCACTAAAAGTTGCATTTGGTCTGATAGAAATTTTATCAGAAATTCTTATATCTGCATCGATCTCTGTACCCATTCTATAGCTGCTTCCAGAGGTTGCTCTAATGGGCGCACCTACATCATTTAAAGCACCAGTTAATACCAACTGATTTTTATAATCCATGAAATAACCATTTACGGTCAGTTGTACGTTTTCACTATTAAAACGCCAACCTAATTCATAATCATTTAAGGTTTCTGGGGTAGTTACACCAATTTCAAAATCGGTTCTATTGGGTTCTCTATTGGCAACTGCAAAGGAAGTATACAAACTACTGTTATTATTTAGTTTATACGTAAATCCAAATTTAGGATTGAAGAATTTAAAATTAGCATCTACATCAATAGGTGCAATATCACTGGTAATTCCTTGTGTTTGATAACCAACAAATCTCCCTTGTAAATCTGCATATCCAATTAATTTCTCTGTAATGTCAAACGTTGCTTTTGCAAATACAGAAAAGTCTGTTTTCTTTGCATCAGAAAAATAATAACGATCTCTAATATTCACATCTGCAGCCAAGTCAGACCCCCAAATTACTTCTCCATAGTGGTCTCCACTATAATCAGAATATGAAATTCCTGAGATCAAATTTAGTTTGTCTGTTTTATAGTTGGTGTTAAAGTTTACTACATAAAAATCATTGTCTAACCAACGTCTTACAATTACATCACTACCATCTACAATTAGATTGTTAAAATCTGCAGC
>DPRC01000027.1:0-680 GCA_003537695.1 Polaribacter sp. | reverse complement strand
AACCAGCCCCTTTGGTGTAGTTTACTGCTAAATTGGTAGACCATTGGTCATTCAATCTTTCATTCCAATGCAACTGATAATGGTTTTGTTCATAATTATCGGTCTCATTATCGTAAGTATACGGATTTTGTTTCCTGTCTTCTTCTAACTCGCTAGCAGTCAAACCGTACCACGCTTGGTAGGTTTTTTCTTTTCCTCCAAAGGTAACTGCCTTTATCAGCGTATTCTCATCGGTATAACTTCCTTGCAGATAATACGATTTTAAATCAGCAAAAGCTCTATCCACATATCCATCTGAATAAATATTAGACAGGCGGCCTGCAATTTCTATATGCTCATTAATTTTTCCGGTACTAAATTTCACGGTGTGCTTTCGAGTATTAAAAGAACCAAAAGAATTAGAGATTTCGGCGAATGCTTCCTCGGAGACCGCATCTGTTAAGATGTTTAAACTTGCTCCAAAAGCACCAGACCCGTTAGTAGAAGTACCAACCCCACGTTGCAATTGTAAGTTTTCTGTAGAAGAAGCAAAATCACTTAAATTCACCCAAAAAGTACCATGACTTTCAGGGTCATTGTATGGAATTCCGTTTACGGTAACATTGATCCGCTCTCCATTAGAACCATGTACACTCATGTAGGTATATCCAACACCTGCTCCGGCATCCGAAGATGAAACT
>DPRC01000031.1:11239-12603 GCA_003537695.1 Polaribacter sp. | reverse complement strand
TCTTGGTTGTTATTGTCAGTATTCAATGGTTTGTTGTTTGTTGACATGTATACTTGTTATTTATAAATAATTTAATTTTTAAAAATCTGAGATAATATTTTTTGTGTAATCGCATATGTAGGTGTTACCCCCGACATTCCTAGTCCACCCGAAGCCAATGTTGCCCCAGTTTCTAGAGGATTATCTGATGCATAATATGCATATCGAACCTGCACATCTTCGGAAATATTTCCTCTAATCCTTGCCGCAGCTTGTATTGCTTTTTGATAATGTGCGCCTTCCATTTCTAACCCAATTACATTCCATGTAGAATCATGGAAGAACTTTAATAAATCTTTGTTTTGTAAAGAGGTCCCTAAAACGGATATCATTGCTCCGTCAAAAACTTCAATTCCAAAGCCTTCTAAATCTTCTTTAGATAATTCATTTTTAAAGGGATAATTATCTGCTGTGCCCTCAAAAATATGCGCTGACGGAATCATAATATCGCCTTTACCTCCCTCTAAAATTCCTGCTTTCCCCATTATTGAAACAGATTTCACATCTAAATGTGTTTTTATATTTTTCTCACAAGTATAAGGCTTCAACAATTCATCCATCGTTTCGTAGGCTTGCTCACCAAAAGCATAGTCCATCACAATGAGTACAGGATTATCTTCTAGTATTTGTTTATTAGATAACGTAGGAACCTCAAAGTTTATTTTAGCAGTATCAATAACTTGGACATTAATATTGGTGCCAGAAGTATCTTTTATATAAATAAGACCATTTATAGAAGCAAAATCTTTTACTCTTTTCTGCAAAGGCTTACTATCTGAATTGCTTAAAAGCTGATAAACTTCGAATCCCTTCAAGTCTTTAGCCTCTTTTGGCAAGGCGTCTTTTGCGTAAATAGAGTTCAGAACACTGTGCATATTGGCACTTATAATATGAATCGGTCTTTCTAATAATTCATTTTGATCTAAAACTTTCTTAATATTATTGGCCCAAATTTCTCCATAAATATGATGCCCAATTTCCTCTATCAAAACAGAACTAAAAGTGACTGTTCTTTTTTTATTTTCTAGCACTTCATTAATTGCTAATTTTCCCAACCAATAAATCAATTGAAAAAAGCGGTCTGGATTTTCTTCTGAAGAGAAGGTATTGTAAACTTCTAAAACCTCGTCAAAAGTTCTTCCTAAAATATTGCTAAGATGAGCGATAGTTACCTCACGCTCTTTATCCGTAATTTTTTTCTGAAACAGGACAATCGCCTCTAAATGTTTCCATTCTCTCGTAAAATCCTCCCCATCATTTAGAGTAACTCTTTCTTGAATTTTGTGAGACTCTATAAAAAGAAATGTGAGGTGTGTAAGAATATC
>DPRC01000031.1:0-10893 GCA_003537695.1 Polaribacter sp. | reverse complement strand
CTTCCTCTGGTAATCTCAATATTCATTTGATCTTTATCTATCCGATAACAATTTCTTCTTCTTTTTGGTGGAATAATAGATTTAAAATGAGAATTTTTATATCCTTCATCTGCAGTTAAATTGATAAATTGACATTCTTCAATTCCCTCGGGAAGTCTCTCGATTACATAAGTTAATCCACTTAACTCTATTCTTTGTTCTGCAATAGATCCATATATCTCTGGCCTTAACAGCAACAGCGACTTTCGCAAGGTTTCTCCTGAAATACCCATGGGTTTATAAAAACCTCTGCTAAATAGGTGACGCATAGAAATGTATAATTTTTCTATGGCATTTGTAGACTCTTGTGCCCTTGTTCTTGCTATTTTTTTTGTTTCTGACATACTCAAATTTAATCAGTAAATATAATATTAATTATCTAACAAAACACGGCTATAAATATCTTTATTTCTCAATAGAACTAATGCCTCAGAAATCATTTTATCATTCTTTAAATGATACTGATACACCCCTTCCATATAAAAAAAACGCTCTAAAATCTCTGTTTTTATGCGTGCTAAAATAAGATCTTTATTTTTTGATATTTCTATAATTTTATCGTCAAATAATTCTACTTTTATTTTAGGGTATGCTCTAGAAACAGCGGGTCCTTTAGAAGCTAAAAAAGCTTTCTTAAATAATGCTTCTTGCAGTGTTACAAAAGTAGTGTCGCTTTTCAAATAGTTCGTAAACTTATAAAAATCTGAGTTTTTAAAATCAAAATCCACTAAACTATCAATTTTTGAATTTTCATAAAAATATTGGGTTGCAAAATTAAAAATAGCTTTGGTTTTTAATAATGCTTTCGTACTTGCATTTGGTATTGATGTTTTTATCTCTATATCTGGCATGATTCCTCCTCCATCAAAAACAGTCCTACCGTTTTCCGTTTTAAATGCGTGGATTGCTGTGTCGGAAAACTTAGGAACTTTCCCGGTTTTAACATCTCTATTTTCGTAATCTAGCTCCTGAATACATCTGCCACTTGGTGTATAGTATTTAGAAATCGTAAGTTTTAATTGTGTCCCGTACATCAATTTTCTATACCGCTGCACCAAACCTTTTCCAAAAGAACGTTTTCCCATAATTACTGCGCGGTCATAGTCTTGAAGTGCTCCAGATACAATTTCAGCTGCCGAAGCAGAGCGTTCATTAATTAAAACTACTAACGGAATTTCTAAATCTAAAGGACTATTTTTACTATTATAGACAGTGCTCCATTTTTTAATTTTAGCCTTTGTACTCACTATTTTTTTACCCTTTGGTAAAAAAAAATTAGAAATCCGAATCGACTCCAACAATGATCCTCCGGGGTTCGCGCGCAAATCAAAAATTAGGTTTTTCATGCCTTCTTTCTTTAGTTTTCGGTAGGCTTTCTTCACTTGCGAAGATGCCTTGTCATTAAAACGAGTAAGCGCAATATATCCCGTTTCTTTATCTATCATTTCTGCAAATGGCACCGCATCTACAACAATTTTATCCCGCGTTAACTCCTTTGTCAAAAACATTCCTTGTCGAATAATCTCCAAAACAATCTTGCTACCTGGCGTACCTTTTAAAAACATAGAAAGCTGGGCACTCTCCATATTTTTTAAAGATTGCTTATCTACAGAAACTATAATATCTCCTGCTTTTAATCCTGCTTTATCTGCAGAATATCCTTTCCGTATGCTACTTATTTCAATTCCCGTTGCTACATAGTGCACAGAAATACCAATACCACCGTAAGATCCTTCTCTACTTATTTTCGCAGTTTCTACATCCTGTTCATTGTAAAAAACGGTATACGGATCCAAGTCTTTAAGTGTGTTTTTTATGGCTTTGTTTGTGATTTCTGCAGGATTGATTTCAGAAATATAATACATGTTTAGCTCTTTAAACAAAGTCGTGTAAATCTCTATTTGCTTAGCAACCTCAAAGAAATTAGACTTGAAAGAATATATCGTGAAAAGTACTCCTACCAATACTCCAATAAATACTCTTTTTCTAAGCTTGTGTTTTTTCATCTGTTGCCTTCTTTACTGAACTTATGAATGTATTTAATAATTTCTCCATTTTTATATACAGCTCTTCATATTTAATTTCTTCCCTCCCAATATACGAAATCATGAAAATATAGGGTTCTTCTACATTATTGTAGACAATTTCTTTCTGTAAGCGATACGTTTCTCTCATTAAACGTTTCAATCTATTTCTATCTACTGCTAATTTATAATTTCTTTTTGCTACGGAAACACCTACTTGACAGGGAAAATCTGAAGTATGAGCTGTTTGTATAAACATCATTCGCAATGGAAAACTCTTTACAGAACTCCCTTCAGCATAAAGTTTTTCTATTAATTTTTTACTCTTTAGACGTTCCTGTTTTCCTAAGGTATTTTTCATTATCACAAATTTAATAGAAAACAATAACTTTTTAACAATTTGCAATCGCTAACTTTTAAAAAGAACTCTTTTTTAAACTAAAATATTCCTGCACTCTTCTTAAATTATTGTTTAAATTTAAACCATAATTAATACATGTGTTTAAAAATATAATTATAAAGATATGAAACCTGATTTATTCCAAGCTCCTGACTATTATCAAGTAGACGATTTATTATCCGAAGAACACAAGCTCATTAGAAATACCACCCGTGCTTGGGTAAAAAGAGACGTTTCTCCCATTATTGAGGAATACGCTCAACAAGCTAAATTTCCTACTGAAATTATTAAAGGTCTTGCTGAAATTGGAGCCTTTGGACCTGATATTCCTGCAGAATATGGGGGTGCAGGCTTAGATCAAATTTCTTATGGCCTGATCATGCAAGAAATAGAACGCGGCGATTCCGGCATACGTTCCACAGCTTCTGTTCAATCTTCCTTGGTAATGTATCCTATCTTTAAATATGGAAATGAAGCACAACGTAACAAATATTTACCAAAATTAGCATCTGGGGAATGGATGGGTTGTTTCGGACTAACAGAACCAAGCCATGGTTCTAATCCAGCCGGCATGGAAACTAGTTTCATTGATAAAGGCGATCACTATTTGTTAAATGGTGCAAAAATGTGGATTTCTAATGCACCTTTTGCACAAGTTGCAGTTGTTTGGGCAAAAAATGAAGAAGGTAGAATTCACGGTTTACTGGTAGAAAGAGGAATGGAAGGTTTTTCTACGCCGGAAACACATAATAAATGGTCGCTTCGCGCCTCCGCAACCGGAGAACTTATTTTTAATAATGTAAAAGTACCTAAAGAAAATATACTCCCAAACAAATCTGGACTTGGAGCCCCTTTAGGCTGTCTAGATTCTGCAAGATTTGGTATTGCTTGGGGCGCAATTGGTGCCGCTATGGATTGCTATGACACCGCCTTAAGATACTCTAAAGAGCGAGAACAATTTAACAGACCTATTGGTCAATTTCAGTTACAGCAAAAAAAATTAGCAGAAATGATCACCGAAATTACCAAGGCACAACTTCTTGCTTGGAGACTGGGAACTTTAAAAAATGAAGGACGGGCGACCTCTGCACAGATTTCTATGGCGAAAAGAAATAATGTGGAGATGGCGCTAAATATTGCCAGAGAGGCAAGACAAATACTAGGGGGAATGGGAATTACTGGAGCGTACTCTATCATGCGCCATATGATGAATTTGGAAAGTGTTATTACCTACGAGGGCACCCACGACATTCATCTTTTAATTACTGGTTTTGATATCACAGGATTAAATGCCTTCTCCTAAAAACAACAGTTTCTTTACTATTTATCAGCGATCATCTAAAAATATAATGCTTATTTCTTCTAAACTTCTTTATTACACAATATTACAAATAATTCTCTCCCTTTTCTATTTCCAAAAGAATTGTAACAAGCTTCCATTTTTTGAATTTCAAAGAAACCTTTAAATCGCTCTTTATACGCTGCTTTATTTCCCCCAAACGGAGGCTTGTCTTTATTTAAAGGCACATTAAAAAGCACCCCAACTAATTTACCTTTTGGCTTTAAAAGACTATTTATTTTAACTACATAATCCGCTCGTAAATTTGGATTTATTGCACAAAAAAAAGTTTGCTCAATGATTAAGTCAAAGGCATCTTCCATATCAAAAAAATCACCTTGTATTAACTGGGAAGAAGGAAAATTTGAAACTCTCGTCTGAATATTTTCAATAGCAGTTTTAGAAAGGTCTACAACCCAAACATTTTTAAATCCCTTTTCGAAGAGATAAGCTGCTTCATAAGAGTTTCCTCCTCCAGGAATTAATATTTTAATTTCTTTATTTGTTAATTGATCAAAATACGCCTTTAAAGGCGGTGAAACTTCTCCTAAATCCCAAGCAATATCGTTATTTGTATATCTATCTTCCCAAGCACTTGCCGATAAGTTCATCTGTTATAAAAGTATTAATAACAAAAATACCAAAAAAATGCACCGATCCATTCTTAAATTGTCCGGTTATTATCTGCAAACTAAAACGCTGTTCATGTAATCTAATAAAACTATTAGAAAGGTCTAGTTTTTTCAGTGCACAAGAAAAATCCGTTTTGTTAAATAAAAGTTATAATTGAATCATCTGAAGTGGAAACTATAAAAATAAAATATCTTTATGTTTTTTCGCAAACAATATATGATTTTTCAAACGACAACGGATACCATATTACCTTTGTAGTTCAAACTAAAAAAGGTTTCACACAAAAATAAGTGTATCATTACACAAGTAAATAAATCAATGCAAAATAAAAATTCAATCAATCTGCAAAACCATCAAATTCCTTGCGATAATTAAGTGCTAGTTAGTTCTGCAAATACGGCCTTATTTTTTTCTTCTTTAGACGAAATTCCCGCTCATATCTGGGTAGAATTGTCTTGTTCAAAAAATATTTATTTTCATCCAGCATTTTTAAAATCATTCGAAAAAAATCACACAAACATTTCATTTTCGTATGTTGTTTTGCTTGACAAAAAAAAGCAAGCGATTGCCTTTGCCAGTATAAAAATAATAGATTTCTACTTAAATTCTATTAAAACAGATTTTGGTCTTTTAAGGAGGGTCGGAGAAAGTCTTGGGGTTATTTCAGCAAAAAAAGCGCTCAAACTATTAATTTGCGGGAACTTATTTGTTAGTGGAGAACACGGTATTTTTATAAAAGAGAATCAAAATAAAAAAGAAATTATAAGAGAAATCGCCAAAAACATCCATCAATTTATCAATTCTAATCATAAATTAAAAAATCAAATTGATGCGTTCTTACTTAAAGATTTCCCACTAAAATCGCTATCTATTGCGAATGAGTTAAAAAAAAGTGGTTATCACGCGTTCTCTGTAGAGCCCAACATGAAGCTAGAAATACAAGAGCACTGGGTAAATTTTAATGATTATTTAGGAGCGGTTAAAACTAAATTTCGAGTAAAAGCGAAGAGAGCCTTAACCTTGAGCAAAGCCCTAAGTATTGAAGAAGTTACTTTTCAAAATATAGACAAGCAACTACCAAAAATGACAGGTTTGTATGAAAAGGTCGCAGGAAATGCTACTTTTAATTTAGGCCTTTTCAATCTAGAAACCTATCGCGATTTAAAAAAACAGTTTGGAAATAACTATATTCTGAAGACTTACTGGTTAGAGGACGAAATCGTAGGCTTCGTCTCTGGTATCGTTAACGAAAAGTCGTTGGATGCCCACTTCGTTGGTATCGATTATAAAAGAAATAGAACACATGCAGTGTACCAAAGAATGCTCTATGATTATGTAGAAATTGCAATTCAGTTAAAACTAAAAACAGTTAATTTTGGTCGTACAGCAAGCGAAATAAAAAGTTCTATTGGTGCCGTTCCTGAAAATTTAACCATGTATCTTCGTCATAAGAAAACCGTCAAAAACAAAATTTTAAAGTTATTTTTACAACGAGTACAGCCGACTCCATTTGATCAAAAATTTCCTTTTAAAAAATAAAATACATGCAAACTAGCAAAGAATTAATTTCACTACTAAACCTAAAAGAATTAGGAAACCACACCTTTAGTGGAGACAGTTATACTATTGGAAGTCCACATGTTTTTGGCGGTCAAGTGTTGGCTCAAAGTATAAACGCAGCGCACAAGACCATCCCCGAAAATCGCTTTTTACATTCGTTGCATGGCTATTTTTTAGAGGCTGGGAATTTAACAGTTCCCATTCTTTACAAAGTAGAAGAAATGAGGAATGGCGGTAGTTTTTCTACAAGAAGGGTAACCGCAAAACAGCAAGATCAAACAATTTTCATTTTAGCGGCTTCTTTTCACATAAAAGAGGAGGGTTTTGAGCATCAAATAAGTTTTGATGAAAGCATCAAATATCCGGAAGAGTTGTTAAGTTGGGATGAGATGTTTGTGAAGTTTGGTGATTTTTTACCAAAACCGATGAAACAATTTTTAAGTGTTGACAGGCCTATCGCGTTTAAACCTGTTAGAACTCCAAATCTTTTAGAGCCTAAAAACCTGCCTCCTAATGAACAAATTTGGTTTCGTTTGAAAGGAGAAAAACAGGCGCTCGATTATCGAACAAAACAAGAAATTCTCACTTATATTTCTGACTATAATCTATTAAATGCTGCTTTCAATCCGAATGCAAGCACTCATAACTTTGGAAATACGCAAACAGCAAGTTTAGACCACTCTATGTGGTTTTTTAGAGATTTTGATTTCGATGATTGGATGTTGTTTTCTACCGAGTCTCCAAATGCATACGGAGCAAGAGGACTGGCAAAAGGAAATATCTTTACAAGAGACGGTAAGCTTGTGGCTTCTTTTGCGCAAGAAGGATTACTAAGACCAAAAAATTAGCAATACCCGAAGTGAACTTAAAAAACTAAAATTATGAATGATGCATTGTTATATGTTTTTACTACAAACGGATTGTTGTTTTTAATCAGTATTCTTTTCTGGAAATTTCCACCAAAAAAAATCAATGGTCTTTATGGCTATAGAACGCCAAAAGCGATTCAAAATCAAGAAATATGGACCTTTGCAAACACCCTATTTAATCAAAGTTTATTGATGTATGCAGGAATCTCTTTTCTTGCTAGTTTGGCTTTTGTAACATTCTTAAGTGCAGAGCTTACCTGGCAACCCATGGCCTTTGTTTTTTTAACAATTATCGTCAGTATTATCAAGACAGAAAGAGCATTGAATACTAATTTTACAGACGAAGGAAAAAGGAAATAAATTAGAAATTAGCTCTGAAAGAGAGAGATAAATTTCTACCTGGAGAAGCTACTCCAGATGCAAATTCAATAAAATGTTGATCTAATAAATTATCCAATCTTGCTTGAACAGAAACGCTATTGCTTAATGTATAGTTGGCATTCAACCCCATCGTAATCCAACTTGGTGTCCCATAATATTTAATACGTTCATCCATTGCATTTTTAGCTACAATTGGTGTTAACTCGTGATTATCGATGCCCTCTGTAATATTAAAATCAGAAATCTCTTTCTTCGCGTTAAAGCGAATAGCTGCACCTAATTCAATTTCAGCGACAACATAACTCATTTCAAACTGACCAAATATCGGCGGAATAGAAGACATTGGTTCCCTGCTATCATAAGTGCGTCCCTTAGTATACGTAACGAAACCAGAAGTTTTCCAAATAGGCGAAATTCGCCCTAAATAGCTTGCTGTTACTCCTGTAATATAGGCTGTTCTTTTGTTCTGATTTGAAACTGCATTTCCAAAATCACCATCGAAAGCTACTTGAACAATACTTCCATCTGGATTGTAAACGAAATCTCTTTGAATATAATTATCTAATAATGTATAATAAATATTGGCCCCAAACCGGAACTTCTTTTCATTAAAATACTTTTGAACCCCTATCTCGGCGTTGTAAGCAAACTCGGGGGTTACTGTTATATTTGGTACCGTCACATTCCCTGCTTTTTCTCGAACTCTACCCACATCATCTATATTTGGAGCTCTAAACCCTGAAGAGAGCACACTGTTGATTTGCCAATTTTTATTAGGCTTAAAAACATACCCTAAAGTTGCAGTTACCGCTGAGTGATTTAACTGAATATTTGTATCAGGCAATTGTATAAATGTCTGATCAATCCATGTTGCAGTTAAATTTGTATTTGTAAAACGAATCCCTGAATTTAAAGTAGACTTGCTATTAATATCTTGTCGGTAATCAATATAAACGGCAGAACTTAAGTAGGCACTACTGCCATCAGGATATCGAGATTGCACTTTAAAAGTTCTTGAAAAACCTTCAATTTCTCCAGCTACAATATTTAACTCCTTGCCATATGCATTGGAAGTCACGTCATTATAAGCGAATTCAAAACCATAGGAAAGTGCCCTTTTTTTGTCCGCAGTCAGCAATACCGAGAAATCTCCATTCAAACTATAAACAGCTACATTTTCCTCTCTGTAAGACCGGTCTAAGCTCCCAAATTTTCGTTGAATTCTGCTTTCTTGCACGTTTTGATAAGCGGCGGTAATGATGCCAGTTTCCATCCCTTTTTTATTTGGACTCAAGAACATTTGTGCGGAAGCTAAAAACCGTTTTTGAGGACCATAAAACCATTCTGAAAATTTTAATTTTTTATTTTTCAACTCCGTTAACCGATCAAATCTTGGAATATCAGAAGATGTAGAATATTGAAAGTTTAACTTTATGTCTGTATTTCTGGTTATCGGAATGAAGAACTTTTGAAGAATATCCGTTTGATTGTATCCTGTATTTCGCTGCAAGTTAGGATCCATATTTACGGTTGGGTACTCCTTATAATTTCCATTGTTATTCTCTGAGTAAAAGAAAACTTTTCCCCAGTCTTTAAAACCATGTGCACGGTTTTTACCCGCTTTTAAATCACCAAAATCACTGTGCGAAATACTGGTCAAAGAAGCCCATTTTTGACTTCTAACTTCTACCGAAATATTGGTTGTGATTTCGTTATTCACGGAAGAAAATCTAGAAAAAAACTGACTATCAACTTCATTTTCTTCTGATAGTTTTGGTGTTTTTGTGTAATAATGAATTACACCGCCTAAAGCATCTGAACCATAGATTACGGAAGAGGGACCAAAAACAACCTCTGTTTTCTCTAACATATTTGGTGTCACAGTAATGGCACTTTGCAAATGTCCTTTCCTATAAATAGCGTTGTTCATGCGTACCCCATCAACCACCAGTAAAACACGGTTAGCTTCCATACCTCGAATTACAGGACTTCCGCCTCCAAATTGAGATTTTTGAACTTTAACCCCAGGAATTGTTGCCAATAAATCTGCAGATGTTTGTGCAGAAGCTCTTTGAATTTTTTTCGAATTTAAAATCGCAATTTGCTCTGCAATTCGATTGGTTCTCTCCTCCCTTTTAAAAAGTGAGACTACCACCTCGTCTAACTGCTCAGACTCTTTTGTCAAATAAATAATATAATTCTTAGACTTTACCACAGACTTCCGAACCCTTAAGACCGCGTAAGAAAGGTGAGAGAAAATTATAATTTCTGTAGCATTAAATTCTGAGATATCCGAAAAACCATCTTTGTCAGTGGTTATATTTATGGTTTCTTTCGCATTAAAAATACTTACATTTTTAATTATTTTACCCGTCTGCTTGTCTAAAACCTTTACTTTCTGAGCAAACGCACAAATACTATTTAAAAAAATGATTAAGAGGAAAAAATACTTCATTAATTAAAAACTGTTTCTAAAATTTGTAGAGACTTTGGTTTTCTAAAGCCATCCAAATGTAATTCAAAATATCTAATTATTATTTGCAACACCAATTGCCGTTCCTTTTTACTAAAAGGAACACTATCGATACTATCAAAATTTATGCCTAAAAGCTTTTTGAATTGAAATAATTCATTGCCAGAGATAATATTCCTGTTTCCTGTCGCTTCAGAGAAGCTTCCATTTAACAAATCAAACCCAGAGCGCTCGATTTCTGAAGTATCTGGGTAAAAACCTAAAAAACGAGATGCATTTAATAAAAAAAGCAAATGGAAATTTGATATCTTATCGTGCGCATCGAGCCACATAAGACCCGCTTCTAAGTAATTGTAAAAATCAGTATTTTTTTCTTCTTCTTGAATACTGTTAGAGAGTACCTCGGAAAGAAATAAAACTACAGACTGTTTTACAATATCTCTGAAAATTGTTTTATAAGGATTCAAAATTTGAACCTCTTTCAAGGTATGTAGCGCACTTTTAGTACTGTGATTTGCCACTAGGTTTAATTGCGTAAGTGGCTGAAAATAAGCTGCTTTAATACCTCCTTTTTTAGCTTTTAAAACGCCCTTTATAATGTATGACTTTAAACCCTCTTCCTCTGTATAACATTTTACAATCAGACTCGTGTCACTATACTTTAAGCTGCTGAGTACAATTGCCTTGGTTGTTATGACGGCCATCTAATTTACGATTGCGATTTTTGTCAATGAAGTTTCCGAGGCGTCATCATTGGATAATAAAACAATATAAATACCAGATGCTACCTTTTTACCTGCCAAGTTTCTTTTGTCCCAAACAACTTTACCGCCCTTTAATTGCTGTCCCTCAACAACATTAGTCTCATACACTAAATTACCTGCAATATCAATAATTTTCACATTCGTCCCTTTTGGTAAATGTGTGCCATTTCTGCCGTCTATCGTAATAATTTCATGACTTTTTAATGCAGGATTTGGATATGCATAGACTGTCCCTAATTTTTCTCCAAAAGGAGCTACTTTACTGTTGTAGGCAACAATCCCCTTAGATGTCGCAAAATAAACCTTCCCAGAGCGCTCATCGGTCTTAATTTTTAAAATTCTCTTGGAGGGCAAAGGTGAATTTTGCTTGCTGAAATTCGCAATTGTAGTCTGTCCGTTTGGATTTGTGTA
>DPRC01000104.1 GCA_003537695.1 Polaribacter sp. | reverse complement strand
TTGTTTTTTGTTTTTTAAAAGTGCGATCCCATGAACTAAAGCTAAAAACTCACCGATGTTGTTAGTGCCTTTTTCATAGGGGCCTTTTTTAAAAATCTCTTGTTTATTGTGCGTTAAAACCCCCCTATACTCCATTTTACCTGGATTTCCTGCACAAGCAGCATCTACAGAAATACTTTCCAAATTGGGTTTTCCAAACCTTGCTTTTTCAGCTGAAGAGAGTGTTGGTTTTTTTGTATTCTTTCCCTTGTAATCACCATAATTTTTACAAAAAGCAATTTCTGCTTCAGCCAAATCTATAAAAGATTTATATTGAGCGCCTTCAAAGCCATCAATTTGTTTTTTGCAAACGTTCCAAGAGGTATATATCCCCTTTTTACGACCGTTCCAAACTACATAGAACTTTTTTTTACTCATGGGTGTTTAAAATTACTTCTTGTATTATTTCTGGAAAGTACCGTTGCTCTAAGAGTTGAATTTTTCCTGCAATTGTCGCTGGAGTATCTTTTACGTGTACAACTGTTTTTGACTGAAAGATAACGGCTCCTTCGTCATAGTTTTCATTGACATAGTGGATTGTAATTCCAGTTTCTATTTCATTATTGTCTTTTACTGCCTGGTGAACATGCATTCCATACATTCCTTTTCCACCATACTTTGGTAATAAAGCAGGATGTATATTAATGATTTTTTGTGGAAAAGCAGCTACAATTTTTTGTGGGATTCGCCATAAAAAGCCAGCAAGAATTATAAAATCTGCTTCTTTTTTTAAGATATTTAAAACAGTATCTGAAGTGTAAAAATCTTCTTTAAAAAAGTGCAGGCATTTGGTCTTTAGTTTTTTGCACCTTTCGAAGACTTTAGCCTGCTTATTATTGCACAAAACATGGGTCACCTCCGCAGTTTTCGTATGCTTAAAAAAATTAATAATATTTTCTGCGTTCGATCCTGAACCAGAAGCAAAAATGACAATACGCTTCATATCTATCTTTCTAAAGTACAAAAAAAGGAATAATTATTAACAAACTGATTCTTTTGAGGAAAGATTAAATTATTTTATTTACTTTTAGTACTCATTTTTTCAGGCAAAAATTAGGTATGATTAATAAGAATCGTATTTTTGCCCAGATTTAAAATTTAAAACAAAAACATTATGTCAGACATTGCATCAAGAGTAAAAGCGATTATCGTAGACAAATTAGGCGTTGACGATAACGAGGTAACAACAGAAGCTAGCTTCACAAATGATTTAGGAGCAGATTCTTTAGATACTGTTGAGTTAATTATGGAATTCGAAAAAGAATTTGATATCCAAATTCCAGACGATCAAGCAGAAAACATTGGAACTGTAGGTCAGGCTGTTAGTTACATAGAAGAAGCAAAAAAGTAATATTTATATGCAATTAAAACGAGTTGTAGTAACTGGACTTGGCGCATTAACGCCAATTGGTAATAATATTGAAGAATATTGGAACGCTTTAGTTAACGGAGTTAGCGGAGCAGCCCCTATCACACACTTTGATGCTGCCAAGTTCAAAACTCGTTTCGCATGTGAGTTGAAAAACTTTAATCCTACAGATTTTATTGATAGAAAATCTGCTCGTAAGATGGATAAATTTACGCAATATGCGATGGTTGCTTCAGATGAAGCAATTGCAGATGCGGGATTAGATTTAGAAACCATTAATAAATTACGAGTTGGAGTTATTTGGGGAGCAGGAATTGGAGGTTTAGAAACACTTCAAAACGAAGTTTTAAACTACGCTGCAGGAGATGGAACCCCGAAATTTAATCCTTTCTTTATTCCAAAAATGATTGCAGATATTGCCCCTGGACATATTTCTATAAAACATGGATTTATGGGGCCTAACTATACAACCGTTTCAGCATGCGCATCTTCTGCAAATGCAATGATCGATGCGTTAAATTATATCCGTTTGGGATATTGTGATGTTATTGTTACAGGTGGTAGTGAGGCGGCAATTGCCGTTGCAGGAGTTGGAGGATTTAGTTCTATGCAAGCTTTATCAACAAGAAATGAAACTCCAGAAACGGCATCCAGACCATTTGATGCATCTAGAGAAGGTTTCGTTTTAGGTGAAGGTGCAGGAGCACTTGTTTTAGAAGAGTATGAATACGCCAAAGCAAGAGGCGCAAAAATTTATGCAGAAGTAATTGGTGGCGGAATGTCCTCCGATGCGTATCATATTACAGCACCGCATCCTGAGGGTGTTGGAGTAATTGCTGTAATGAAAAACTGTTTAGAAAATTCTGGAATTAAACCAGAAGATGTAGACCATATTAATACCCATGGAACCTCTACTCCGCTTGGAGACGTAGCAGAACTGAAAGCAATTTCAGCTGTTTTTGGAGAGCATGCTAAAAAAATAAATATCAACTCTACAAAATCTATGACCGGCCACTTATTAGGTGCTGCGGGTGCTATAGAATCTATTGCTGCAATTTTAGCAATGAAACACAGTATCGTGCCCCCAACAATTAATCATCAAAATTTTGATGAAAATATCAATCCAGATTTAAATTTAACTTTGAATAAACCTCAAAAGAGGGATATAAAGGTTGCAATGAGTAATACTTTTGGTTTTGGAGGTCACAATGCATGTGTAGCTTTTAAGAAATTAGACGAGTAGCCTATGAATTTTATTCGTAAAATAGTTAAACCGCGTCCTCAAGAAGACAAAGAACTGCACAACGAATTAAAAAAACTGCTAAAATTTTCTCCAAGCTCTATTAATAAATATAAGAAAGCATTTACCCATAGGTCTGTTCAAATGTTAGATAAGAAAGGAATTCCTATCAACTATGAGCGCCTTGAGTTTTTAGGGGATTCTATTTTAGGCTCCGTAATTGCCGCATATTTATATAAAAAGGTTCCTAAAGGCTCGGAGGGTTATTTGACTCAAATGCGTTCTAAAATTGTGAGTAGAGAGCATTTAAATGAGTTAGGGAAAGATTTGAATTTAATTCGTTTTGTAAAAAGTAATATAGATCAATCGAATGTAGGTGATAACATTCATGGAAATATTTTTGAAGCGCTAATTGGTGCTATTTATTTAGATAAAGGATATGATTTTTGTCAGAAGTTTATCCATCAAAATGTAATTGTTCCCTATGTTGACATCGAAAAGTTAGAGGGTAAAATCACTAGTTATAAGGGCTTAATTATAGAATGGTGTCAAAAACAAAAGAAAAAATACGCTTTTGATACGTACGAGGATTCTGGCAATGAGACAACCAAACATTTTAGCGTTAAGATCAGTATAGACGGCGAACAAATAGCAAAAGGAAGAGCTACTTCTAAGAAAAAAGCAGAAGAACAAGCTTCAAAAAGAGTATATTTTGCTTTTCAAAAGCAAATTTCTACGGATTAAAGCGATAACGTTTTCGTGAATATAACTTAGAATACTCGTAAACTATTAGTAATTTTGTGGGATAGGTTTGAATGTAAATTTACAAGTTATGCAAATTCATGCTTTGGGTTTAGAAGATTTCTGTGAGGAGGAATACACGTTAATAGGTATCCATACGGTTTTAGAAGACTATAGGCTTGCATATCTTTTAAATGAAAATTTACAAATATGTTTTTCGAAGTCCCAAAAGGATTTAGAATTTGAGGGAGATAAGAACAATGGGTCGTTCTCAATCTATAATTTCCACAGTAAAAAATATGCATTTGATTGGTCCTTGATTGCAAATATTAGTAAAATAGAGCATCAAGCGGCATTAAATGAATTTTTTTCAATAACAGAAACAAGGACGTATTTAATTCCAGAAGCAAAAAAGGTAGACTTTTTTATAAAAATTTCAGGAGAATTGGATGCTGAATTTGTAAAGGATACCATTAAAAAAATTAAAAAAATTGAGCAAGTGATCACCTCTTACTCGATAGATAAAAACACATTAAAGTCCAAAGACTTTTTAATATTTTAATATGATAGATTACAAAAAAACAAAAATAGTAGCAACACTTGGTCCTGCAACAGACTCCAAAGAAACGTTAACAACCTTGGCAAGAGAGGGTGTCAATGTTTTTAGAATAAATTTTTCGCATGCAGAGTATGAAAATGTTAAAAAGACCGTGCATACAATTAGAGAAATTAATGAAGAAAATGGCTATAACGTTGCTATTTTAGCGGATCTACAAGGTCCTAAACTTCGTGTTGGTGTTATGGAGGAGGGCGTTGTCTTAAATGACGGAGACCTGTTTAAATTTACCACAGAGAAATGTATTGGGACTAAAGACAAAGCATTTATGACATACCAACGTTTTCCTAAAGACGTAAAAGTTGGTGAAAAAATAATGGTAGATGATGGGAAATTATTGTTTGAAGTAATCTCTACGGATAAGGATAAGGAAGTAGTAGTAAAAACAATTGTTGGGGGTCCTTTAAATTCTAAAAAAGGAGTAAACTTACCGAACACTGCTATTTCACTGCCAGCACTCACCAAGAAGGATAAGGAGGACGCAATATTTGCATTAGGTCTTAATGTTGACTGGATGGCACTTTCTTTTGTGAGAACGCCAGAAGACTTAAGAATGTTACGTGATCTTATAGATGAACATTCGGATTATAGGGTTCCAGTAATTGCAAAAATTGAAAAGCCAGAAGCTGTTGAAAACATTGATTCTCTGATTCCCTACTGTGACGGCTTAATGGTTGCACGTGGAGATTTAGGAGTGGAGATTCCAATGCAAGATGTGCCTCTAATTCAGAAGAAGTTAGTACGTCGTGCAAAGAGAGCTAGAATTCCAGTAATTATCGCAACTCAGATGATGGAAACAATGATCGAAAATGCGGTGCCAACTAGGGCAGAGGTAAACGACGTTGCAAATTCTATTATGGACGGTGCAGATGCTGTAATGCTTTCTGGTGAGACATCTGTTGGAAAACATCCTGTTAGAGTGATTCAAAAAATGACTGAAATTATAAAGGCTGTGGAAAACTCTAGAATGATTAAAGTACCACACGAAGCTCCGCACATTAGAACAAATAGGTTTATAACAAAGTCCGTTTGTCATCACGCAGCTTTAATGGCAAATGATATTGAAGCAACTGCAATTTCTACCTTAACGAATAGCGGTTATACTGCCTTTCAAATATCAGCATGGAGACCTCAATCTAAAATACTAGCATTTTCATCAGAAAAAAGAATTTTAGGAAAACTAAATTTACTCTGGGGGGTAAAGGCTTTTTATTACGATAAAAATTTAAGTACAGATGATACTGTTGTAGATATCAATAAGATATCTAAAGAAAAAGGGTATGTAGCACAAGGTGATTTAATGATCAATCTTACTTCGATGCCTGTGGAGGCAAAAGGAATGGTAAATACTTTAAGAGTTTCCGAAATAGATTAAAATTCGCTTTAAATAACTTTTAAAAGCATTCTAATTTTTTAGAATGCTTTTTTTTGTGCTGTAAACTAAAACGTAGGAATCTAATGCTGTTTATTTGTTTTTAGAATTGAGTTCTCCTTCAGGGTTTATTTAGATTGAAGCACGATATTTTTTTGTGTTACAAGTCTAGTTTTTTAGTAATAATAATTGCATCATTAGTTACAAAAGGCATTGGCATCATTTCTACAGATCTTGGTTTTAGGTTGAAGTTTTTATTAACAAGTAAATCGTATGAAATTTCATTTACAATAACTTCTAATTTCTCGATTACATTAACCGCAAAAGAAAGCGTTACTTCTGTATCACTATTTCCTAGATGATAGACTAAAAAAGTGCCATTTTTTAGACGATATTTCTTACCATTATTAACCAACACATCATTTACTTTAAATTGATGCAAAGTCAAGCTGTTTTTAGTAATAAATTCTAATTTATGTACTTTCCTTTTCGGTACAAGCGTCAATTCTAAAAAACGTTTTTCACCAATTATAGTGTCTAATTCAGTATAAATTTTGGAAGACGGAATGCCTTTATAAACCGTTTTTTTAGTAGAGTTAAAGCGTGTATTGTATTTACTTTTGGTTGCTGCATCTTCAATTCCACCTGGGGTGAAATCTCCTGTAAAAACTTGTTTTGTATACGTGTCTAAAGTAGTATCATAGGTTCCAAAATAAGCAGTTTTATCATCGGAATTTTGAACATAAACAAGACTGTTTGGTTTTTTGTTATCTATAGAAAAGCCACTATTATAAGTTGCAATTCCAAAAAACAGAAGCGCTAAAAACCCAGACCATTTTTGTGTCCAAAAAGACTTTTTTTGGTGAAACGAGAGCATCATTAATCCAAAAATTAAGACGATAAAAATAGCACTAACAAAGAGCATTTTTAAGCCTAAACCAACAGGAAATATTTTTATTAAAGGCGCAAAAATATACAGGGTGGGTATGGATAAAATCGTATATAAAATACGTTTCGATTTTTCTTTTAAATTTAAAAATATTTCAATGATTAAAATCAAGAGTGCACAAATAAGAGGAATTATAAAAAAACCTGCGCCCTTTAAAAAATTACTAATTATAAAGTTAAGAATTAACCAAAAGAAAATTGGAGCAATTAATAAGTTGGTTGATTTTTCTTCTTTTGAAGTACGTTTATAAATCGTAAAAAGCAACCACAAATTTAAGAATACAAAAGCAATTATATAGTGATAGCCATTATAGGTAAAACCGTGTAATATGTCATTGTATTGTGGATGAATTATCAATAATAATTCCCACAAGCCAAAAGAAATGCCACTGCATAAAATTAAAGAAATCAAAAAGGGAATAAAGCTCTTTAAAACTCCTTTTAGGTCAATTTTACTTAGAGAAATTCCAAAAAATAATAACAATAAAAAAAGGATTCCACAGAAAGCAACCATAGGAAAAACCCAAGAAAAAGGATATGTAATCAACTTTATAAAAGGGAAGTTTACGTACACAAAGTCTTCTTCTGAATGCAAGTCTGTTAAATCTGAATTTGAAAAATAATTTAAAGAGGTTGTAAAGTAATCTGCTTGGTGCAAAAGGGATGTTCTATCCAAACGGTCATAAGAATCTTGTGCGGTATGGTAATCGAAATGATCACCAATAAATGCAAAGTTTAAGCCATTAATATTTGCCTTTTCTCTAAAAACAGTTAAATCTGTATCATTTGGTAATTTTTTATAAATGGAATACATCAAGGAATTTGCTGCAGGAAAATTTGGTTTTGTAGCTAAAAACTCAGAAAGTAATTTGTTATTTTTTCCATTGGTTTCCATGAGCATGTAGCTTGGACCACCACTTCCTCTGGCTTCAAAATTTAAAATCAAACCAATATCTTTTGTCCAAGAGTGTGCATCTACAAATGCTTGTGCACCTAATAAACCTAATTCTTCGGCATCAGAAATTAAAACAACGATGTCGTTTTTTTGTGTTTCATTTTTTGCTATAAAAGCTCTTAAACCTTCCAAAATGGTTACTACACCAGAGCCAGCATCACTTGCTCCCAAGGAGGAGTGAGGATTAGAATCGTAATGCGTAAGTAACATAAGTGCTTTTTTGGAACCAGTACCTTTTAATTTTGCAATTATATTTTCTGCAGTTGTGGCTGCAAACCATTTTTTATTGAGGGCTGTTTGCGTTTGAATTTCAGTTTGAAAACCCATTTTTTGCAATTCTGAAACAATATAATTTTGAACTTTTTTATGTTCTTTAGACCCAACATAATGTGCCTCTTTACTTATTTTTTTAAGATGGTTAAGTGCATTGTCTATGGAAAAATCTGTTTCAGAAAGATTTTTAGAAGTGTTTAAAGATGGCTTTAAATCTGCAAAACTCCAATAAATTACTCCTAATATTATGAGTAGAGAGACACTGGTAGAAAATCTTTTCATCGAGGATTTTTATTTTTATAAATGTATGAAATAAAAAAAACATCAATCAAAAATTAGAAAACTTCAAAATATTTACTAACTTTATTACAAACTAAATACAGAGCATCATGGGAATTAAAAGCTTTCAAGGGAAAAGAGAAATCAATAAGGGAAAGATTGGCGCTCAAATTCTAGTTTCAGATTACATGACTACCAATCTCATTACTTTTAAAGCGGAGGACTCTTTAGACCACGTTATAGCGCAGTTAATTGCTTATAAAATTTCTGGGGGACCTGTTGTAAACGATAAAAATGAATTAATTGGCATGATCTCTGAAGGAGATTGTATCAAACATATTTCCGATAGTATGTATTATAACATGCCTATGGACAGTGCGAATACGGTAGAAAAGAATATGGTTTCAGAAGTAGAAACTATTAATAAAAACATGAATGTTTTTGATGCAGCAACTAAATTTATTAGCTCGAAAAGAAGGCG
>DPRC01000084.1:4154-4496 GCA_003537695.1 Polaribacter sp. | reverse complement strand
ATCGATATTATTGCATGCCTCTCGATACATGAGTCCCTGATAACCAATTTTATTAGCAATCAAAAAAGCATACAATGGTGGATAAAAATTATTCAATTTTTCTAAGAAAGAATAATGATCCTTCATAAGTTCCGTTTCTGTAAAGCTTCCTGTTACAGACCATTTTTTTAAGCGCTGAATATCTCTCAAATACATGAAAATCTCTGCTGTATTTAATAGATTTTGGTCTATTTCATTAAAATCTTGCAAGACTGTAAATGCCCAAGAAGAAAAAACATCAAAAGAATCTGGATCTTTCTCTAAGCGCTTGTATATGGTATAGAAATGAAATAATAACTGAAT
>DPRC01000084.1:2087-3732 GCA_003537695.1 Polaribacter sp. | reverse complement strand
TTTGCTTTAAAAACACTTTTGCCCGTTGAGAAGGTAATATAAAGATCACATCTTCAAAAGATGTGGTCGTTTTTAGAATGGAATCTAGTGTTTCTGAAATAAAGGACTGCATGGCATTTTTTGGTATTCAATTGGGATTCTAAATTACAAAAACTTACTTTTATACTTGTTACATCTTTAAATTAATTTTAGTGAAAAACGAATTGAACATCGTTGGAATTCAAGCCGAGCTCGTTTGGCAAAATTCCAAACAAAATATCTCTTTCTTTGAGGAGCAGATAAAGCGACTAAAAACTCCTGTAGACCTAATTGTACTTCCAGAAATGTATAGTACTGGTTTCACCATGCATCCCGAAGAGGTTGCTGAGCAGATGGATGGTTTTACGATTTCTTGGATGCAGAAAATTGCCTTAGAAAAACAAGCTGCTATTTGCGGAAGTCTTGTCATTTCTGAAACGATCGAAACACCTTCAAGTAAAAACAATGGGAATGCGCTGACCACGAACAATTATTACAATCGTTTTGTTTTTGTACACCCTTCTGGAGCCATACAAACCTATGATAAAAGACATTCTTTTACCCTTGCAGGAGAGGACAAGGTATACAGTGCTGGAAATCAAAGAACCCTTATCGAGTATAAAGGTTGGAAAATTTGCCCATTCATATGCTATGACTTGCGTTTTCCTGTTTGGTCTAGAAACAACAACCAATACGATCTTTTAATCTACGTAGCCAATTGGCCTACAACCCGAATTAAGGCGTGGGAAAGCCTCTTAAAAGCGCGTGCTATCGAAAATATGAGTTATGTTATTGGTGTGAACAGAACCGGTAGGGATAAAAACAACTATACCTATTCTGGAAACTCTTTGATCCTTGACTCTTTTGGGGAAATCCTTTCTGATTTAGAGAAAAATACGATTGGAATTGTGAGTGCTACCCTTGACAAAGCGCAACAGGAAGTTACAAGAGCACAACTTGGTTTTTTAAAGGACATGGATTCTTTTCAAATTTCATTATAAACGCGCGCGATTACCCATATCTTAGTTCTTCCATTTCTGCAGCTTCAAACGGAGTTCAAAAGAAGTGGATACAATTCCTAAAAAAAAACGCTCGCAGCGATTTTCTTAAACAATACCTATGACCATTAAAAACAGTTCCATTTCTGATATTGATAAAATTTTTAAACAATATCTACTTGCTTCTCAGTATCAACAATCGAAAAAAACAGTAATTGTATGGCCAAATTTTGACCGAAAAATGGTGGAAAATGAAATTGCAGAAAAGAGACAATTTCAACTTTTAATAGATGATAAAATTGCCTGCGTTTGGGCAATTACTTTTTCTGATCCACAAATTTGGGAAGAAAGAAATAAAGATCGCGCAGTCTATATACACAGAATTGCTACAAATCCTGAGTATCGGGGAAATAACTTTGTAGGCACTATTGTACAATGGGCAAAAACACTTGCACTTAAAGANNCCATATCTTAGTTCTTCCATTTCTACAGCTTCAAACGGAGTTCAAAAGAAGTGGATACAATTCCTAAAAAAAAGCGCTAGCAGCGATTTTCTTAAACAATACCTATGACCATTAAAAACAGTTCCATTTCTGATATTGATGAAATTTTTAAACAATATCTACTTG
>DPRC01000084.1:1058-1768 GCA_003537695.1 Polaribacter sp. | reverse complement strand
ATTATAAAAATGTTGGGTTTGATTTTCTTGGTCTCTTTCATTTAAAAGACACCTCTAATTTACCTGAGCATTACAAAAAAGCAGCGGTCTCTCTTTTTGAAATCAATTTACATAGCGCATAAAAAAACCCTTTAGCATTTAAATATCTAAAGGGTCTCTGTTGTTTATGCCGCAGAAGAGATGCTCTCTTCCTCAACAAAATATTAGTTTGCTCTACAAGAGCAACTCTTGCTCTTTTAAGCGGGTAACATCCATTTAAAATCAAACTTTGTGTCTGGAATTACAATGCGTTCTGTAATTCTATACATTCTGTCTGGAAGCTTCATTAAATAATCTCTTGCTTTTTCCGCTTCTGGTGTTAGATTTGTGATTTTATCAATCTCCCACATAGTATTTAATTTTCTTAAAATATCTACATAGTCAAAACCTGTATAGACTCCTATTCTTTGTGCTACTGCAGAAAAGTCGTCAAATGCAGTTCCTTTTGCTCCAAAAGATTCTCTTAAATGCAATGCTGGCATTACAATTTTATATTTCATCATGTCCCGGAAGGCGATCATCATTTCACTTGGATCTATCTTAAAGATTTCCTTTACAAAATGTGAATATGCCTGGTGATGACGCATTTCATCTCCTGCAATAATTTTAGACATCCTCGCCAATACTTTGTGCCCTTTTTTACGCGCAATTTTTGCAACGTTGTTGTGTGA
>DPRC01000084.1:0-672 GCA_003537695.1 Polaribacter sp. | reverse complement strand
GTAGACGTACCAATATCAAAACCATCTGCAATTAGATGCTGTGTAGAAATTTCTACTTCTCGCATATTCACGCGTCCCGATAAATAGAGGTACTTGTTTAGAACATCTCCATGTCTATTTTCTTCTGAAGTCCAGGTTCTTACCCATTTCGCCCAACCGTTGTCAGGATCTTGGTTTACACCATCTAAATCTAACAACCAGGATTCATAGGTTGGTAGTGCTTCTTCTGTAATGGTATCTCCCACTAAAACTACCCAGAAATCGTCATGTAACTCTTTAGAAATCTCTCTAATTTCCTCTATTTCAGAAATAAAAGAATCATTTTGAGAGTTCGGTAAAAAATCTGTTGGCTGCCAAATCTTTTCTGGGGGAATTAGGTACCTATCCATAAAGCTTTGCATGCTTTTCTCTAGGTTTAACATCACTTCTTTTCTAACGTTGTATATAGACATATTTTTAATTTATGTGTTTTTTAATAATTGCTTCTGTTTGTTCTAATAATTCTTCAAACGGTAAAGAACTAATTTTTATCGGTGCGTGGGTTGTAATTGTTATTGGACTTCCCATTCCTAATGGAAACTTTCCATACTTAAAAACTTTCCAGGAGTTGTTTATAGTTAAAGGTACAACATAACCCTCTTTATTATACTTTGTAATTATTTTTAATCCACT
>DPRC01000052.1:3646-6570 GCA_003537695.1 Polaribacter sp. | reverse complement strand
CGCTTTTGCCATTATTGAAAAGCATGTGTTCTTTTAGAAAAATTCATTCTTCGCAGCAGACCACTGAAGCTTCAGGTTAGGTAGAAAAAAAAAGTTAAAACTACAGGGTAAAAATGGTGAGCAGTATCCCTAAGAGGATTGCGGTAAACTTCTGAACATTAAATTTATGATTCTCTGAACTCTCAAAAAGAATAATGGTAGAAATATGCAAGAAAACACCAATTATAAGTGCTGTAATTTCCGTATAATAATTGGTAAAAAAATCAATTTTATTTCCCACTAAAACACCTACTGGACTCATCAGTCCGAAGAAAAAGAGAAAACTAAAAATAATCTTTTTAGAATATTTGGTATGAATTAGAAATGTAGTTAATACAATTGCAATGGGTATTTTATGAACCACAATTGCCCATAATAAATTAGTTTCTCCTTCATGAATTGGCAGACCTTCTGAAAAAGCATGCAAACATAAACTTACAAAAAGTAAGGTTGGAAATTCGTTTCGATTTGCATGTATGTGAATATGTCCATGTTCTGCACCTTTGGAAAAAGATTCCAATACGGATTGCAGGATAATACCGATTAGAATAAAAATACCTACTTTTTTATAATCTGAGGATGCCGTGTACACCTCTGGCAATAAGTGTAAGATCGTTACAGCTAATAGGTACGCACCGCTAAAAGCCAAGAGTAAACGCACTATTTTATTACTTGGTTTTGCCACGTACACCAGTAACGCACCAAAAAGCACAGACGCTATAAGTAAGATGTAATTCATTTTGCTACTAGTATTAATCGATTGGAATGCGCGGGTTGAAAAGGGTTTAAATGATAATCTCCAAAAGTATGGACAATCTTAAAGCCAACTTTATTTAGGTAATAGCTCATTTTTTCTTCATCTAAATATTTTACACGTTCGGTATATGCATGCTGTTTTCCATTCGCGAAAAATGAAATATTTTTAACAATAAAATCCTGGGTGATTTCTCGTGTGATATTAAAATGAATGCCTTCTACAATTTTTATTTCGTTGGAAACTAAATTTTCTTTTACCAAACGTGCATTCAAAAAATCAAAGACAAAAAAACCATCTTTTTTCAAACCTTTTTTAATGTTTTCTAGAATAAGAAGATCTTCTATATCCGCCTCAAAATAACCAAAGCTTGTAAACAGGTTAAAAATTGCATCGTAGGTTTTACTTAAAGGCTGGCGCATGTCATGCACTTTGAAATTTAAAGTTTCATTTTCAAATGGTTTTGCAGCTTCTATACTGTTTTCCGACAAATCTTTTCCGGTAACGGTATAGCCAAGAGAATTTAAAAATACCGCATGCCTGCCTTTGCCACAAGGTAAATCTAAAATATGAGTTGCTGTATCTAAACGGAGAAGGTCAGTAATATTCTTCATGAATAGCTGCGCTTCAGAGTCATTTCTTTCCTTGTAAAGAATATGATAATAGGAGGTGTTAAACCAATCTGTAAACCAATCTTTTGTTTTCATAAGCCGTTTGAGTTCGTAAAAGTAACAAAATCTTAGGTTTTGTAAAGTGTAATTTAAAGAAACTACAAAATTTTTGAAGATCCCTTAAATTAACAGGTCACTAAAAGCTTTCATAGCGTGAACTCAGTAGCAAAAACAAGGTATTTTTTTTTAGTCAAAACTTTGGGATGCTATCTGCAGCATTCAAACAATAAAACGTATTTTTGCAGACAATTTTACAGGTATGGATAAAGATTTTAAAATGACAGCAACTACACTTTTTGGTTTAGAAGGTGTTTTAGCGGAAGAATTGAAAAATTTAGGAGCACAGGATGTAAAGGAGGCAGTAAGAAGCGTTTCTTTTAGAGGTGACAAAGGATTTATGTACAAAGCAAATATAGCTTTGAGAACTGCTGTGCGTATTTTAAAGCCTATTAAAATTTGTAAAATTTATGATGAAGAGGATTTATATGACGCGATTCAAAAAATTAAATGGGAAAATTATTTAGAGACAGAAGGAACTTTTGCAATTGGTGCGGTTGTAAATTCTAAGAATTTCACAACGAACTCCCATTATATCTCTTTGAAGTCGAAAGATGCGATTGCAGATTATTTTCGTCACAAGTATAGCAAGCGACCAAATGTAGATTTAAAATATCCTGATGTTAAAATTCACATTCATATTCAAAAGGAATGGCTAACCGTTTCTTTAGATTCCTCTGGAGATTCTTTGCACAAAAGAGGCTACAGAACCGCTACCAATATTGCGCCTATTAACGAGGTATTGGCTGCGGGTATGGTATTGCTGTCAGGTTATACGGGAGAGGAAAATTTTATCGATCCAATGTGTGGTTCGGGTACTATTTTAATTGAAGCCGCGATGATTGCGAATAATATTCCAGCAAATATCAATAGAAAGTTGTTTGCTTTTGAACAGTGGAAGGATTATGATGAAGAATTATATTTTATAATTCAAGAGTCTTTATTGAAAAAAATTCGTTCTTCTCATTTTAAAATCATGGGATTTGATAAAGCACCCTCTGCAGTGCAAAAAGCAATTGCAAATGTAGAAAATGCCAATTTAGATGAGTTTATTGGTGTACACCACGTTAACTTTTTCAATTCTAAAAAAGAAGTTTTTGGAAATACTACTATTTTATTTAATCCACCATATGGTGAGCGTTTAAATATTGATGCAGAAGAGTTTTATAAGAAAATTGGAGATACGTTAAAAAACAATTATCCAGGTTCTACGGCATGGTTAATTACTTCAGATACAGATGCTTTAAAGGCAGTAGGTTTAAGAACTTCAAGAAGAATTGCATTGAAAAATGCAGACTTAAATTGTAAGTTTGTGAAGTATGATTTGTATGAGGGAACCCGGAAGTTTAAGGAACCCAAAGAAGATACAGATGCTATTCAGTCTTCTGATTCCGATGGTGAAC
>DPRC01000052.1:3364-3553 GCA_003537695.1 Polaribacter sp. | reverse complement strand
AAACAATTATCCAGGTTCTACGGCGTGGTTAATTACTTCAGATACAGATGCTTTGAAGGCAGTAGGTTTAAGAACTTCAAGAAGAATTGCACTGAAAAATGCAGACTTAAATTGTAAGTTTGTGAAGTATGATTTGTATGAGGGAACCCGGAAGTTTAAGGAACCCAAAGAAGATACAGATGCTATACA
>DPRC01000052.1:1165-3018 GCA_003537695.1 Polaribacter sp. | reverse complement strand
CTGATTCCGATGGTGAACCACAATCAGAAGATTAATCTTTAAAGAGGAAATCCAGCCCAGTAGCTTTGCATGTATTTGAGGAGTCTACTAAAAATTAAAGACCCTCTTATAAAGAGGCATACAGGTGTATTGCGCAAGGAAAATACGGTGTGGTTCTAATTCAATACAGCGCAATCAAGTCTTTAAAAACACTTCTTTAGAAACGATATTAAGAATCTAAAGAAATCTCTCTTAGAAATAACCTCATTTTAATTCTAAATTTATGTAATTTTGATTTTCATGGTTCATGAAATGAAGGATAAGCGAAGGGTTCAAGTTTTTGGAAAACTCATTTCTTTTACTTTTACAATGACGTATAACTTAAAGTCCTTTATTTGTTGCATTTTATAGACATCATATTACCCATTCCAATTCAGAAAACATTTACGTACTCCGTAACTGAGGAAGAAGCTAATTTTTTACAGAAAGGAATGCGCGTAGCGGTTTCTTTTGGGAAGTCTAAAATGTATACAGGGTTGGTTTTTAATATACATACGAATCCGCCAACCTTATATGAAGCCAAGGAAATTCACCAAATTTTAGATGAAACTCCATTGGTAACAGCACGTCAATTGGAGCACTGGCAATGGATTTCAAACTATTATATGTGTGCTCTAGGAGAGGTCTACAGGGCCTCATTACCTTCGGCGTTTTTATTAGAAAGTGAAACGATTATTTTTAAGAACGCTGCCTTTTTAGACAGCGCTATTTTAGGTGATGACGAATTCCTTATTTTTGAAGCTTTACAGCAGCAATCCCAATTAACCATCCACCAGGTAATTGCAATATTGGGTAAGAAAAAAGTAATGCCCATTGTAAACGGGCTTATTAAAAAATCTGCCATTGCTATTAAAGAAGAGATTTACGAGCAGTACAAGCCGAAATTAGTGAAATATGTTCGTTTACATAAAAATTATACGTCGGATGATTCCTTAGGAAAACTATTAGAAGCCTTATCGAATGCAAAAAAACAGCGAGAAGCGGTGCTTGGTTTTTTTCAATTATTATCGACGAAAAAACCAATAAAGGCTAAAGATTTAGAAGAAAAAGCAAATGTTTCTGCCACTATTTTAAAATCCTTAGTGACCAAAGATATCTTTGAATTTTATCACATTCAAACGGACAGAGTTCAGTTCAAAGGAGCTACAAATGCGTTAAAGGTTTTAAACGAATTTCAAGAAAAAGCACTCGCTGAAATTAAAGAAACGTTCAAAGAAAAAGAAGTAACACTGTTGCATGGAGTTACAAGTTCTGGCAAGACAGAAGTATATACAAAGCTAATTCAAGAGGTTTTAGACGAAGGCAAACAAGTTTTGTTTTTATTGCCAGAAATTGCTTTGACTACTCAAATTATTACCCGTTTACAATTTTACTTTGGGGAGCAAATTTCTGTTTTTCATTCAAAATACTCTATCAATGAGCGGGTAGAGGTTTGGAACAATGTTTTAGATAACAAACCAAAAGCACGAATTATTTTAGGGGCGAGGTCTGCTATTTTCCTGCCTTTCTCTAATTTAGGATTGATTGTCGTAGACGAAGAGCACGAAACGTCCTACAAGCAATTTGATCCTGCACCGCGCTACAATGCAAGAGATGCGGCAATTGTGTTAGCAAAAATTCACAGTGCTAAAATCTTGTTAGGCTCTGCAACACCCTCCTTAGAAACCTATTTTAATGCGCAGCAAAATAAATATGGATTTGTAGCATTAAAGAGGCGTCATGGAAATGTACAACTGCCAAAAATTGAACTCATTAATGTAAAGGAAAAGTTTAAGAAAAAGGAAATGAAAGGTCATTTTTCCGACAGACTGTTG
>DPRC01000052.1:0-738 GCA_003537695.1 Polaribacter sp. | reverse complement strand
CCAGAATGTCCAAACTGCGATGTTACCTTGACATTTCATAAGTTCAAATATGAGTTGCGCTGTCATTATTGTAGCTATCAGCGGGCTATGCCAAACAGTTGTGGTGCTTGTGGGAGTAATACATTAGATACCAAAGGTTTTGGAACAGAGCAAATAGAATTGGAGTTACAAGTGCTTTTCCCAGATTTTAAAATCGGTAGAATGGATTTGGATACTACGCGAGGGAAACATGGGTATCAAAAAATAATTGGTGCTTTTGAAGCAAAAGAAATAGACGTTTTGGTAGGGACTCAAATGTTGTCTAAAGGATTGGATTTTGAGAATGTTTCTTTGGTTGGAATTTTAAATGCAGATAGCATGCTTAATTTTCCTGATTTTAGAGCACATGAGCGTGCTTATGATATGATGGTGCAAGTTTCGGGTAGAGCAGGAAGAAGTAAAAAGCAAGGCCAAGTTGCCATACAAACGTACAATCCGTTTCACAAAATATTGCAACAAGTTGCAGCTACAAATTATACAGAAATGTATACAGAACAATTGCAAGAGCGCTGGCAATATAAATACCCACCCTATTATAGAGTTATAAAAATTACCTTGAAACATAGAGATTATAATAAAGTAGATAGTGGTGCAAATTGGCTATTTAAAGCCTTGTATGCTTCTTTTGGAGAACATGTATTAGGACCTACTGCTCCTGCAGTAGCTAGAATTCGGAACCAATACATTAAGAATATTGTT
>DPRC01000153.1:5931-6110 GCA_003537695.1 Polaribacter sp. | reverse complement strand
AATGAAAAAAGTAAAAAGCTCACAAAAAAACTAGACCTCGATTTAAAAAATCCGGCTTTCTTACAGACGGAAACCAACACTGCCGCGGACTCCGGAAGTTCTTTATTTAATATCTTTCTTTTGGGTTTTGTTGGCGGGTTGCTTGCCTTATTAACGCCCTGTGTTTTCCCAATGATTCC
>DPRC01000153.1:3654-5496 GCA_003537695.1 Polaribacter sp. | reverse complement strand
CCTTTTCATTTAATTGATGGCTTAGACCCCAGCATTTTAAACATGATCTCCACAAATATTTGGTTAAACATTTTCTTTTTCGTCATATTAGTATTTTTCTCACTTTCCTTTTTTGGCTTTTACGAAATTACATTGCCGAGCTCTTGGGGCACCAAAATGGATGCTGCATCGGATATCGGTGGTTTTATTGGCATCTTTTTTATGGCTTTAACCTTAGCCATTGTCTCTTTTTCTTGTACAGGCCCTATTTTAGGCTCTCTATTAGCAGGTTCATTAGGTACTGCTGGTGACCCAGCTTTCCAACTTTCTGCGGGGATGACCGGTTTCGGTCTTGCCCTCGCTTTGCCATTTGCCTTATTTGCCTTGTTTCCAAACCTATTAAATACGTTGCCTAAATCTGGTGGTTGGTTAAATACAACGAAAGTAGTCTTAGGGTTTTTAGAACTCGCATTTGCCTTTAAATTTTTATCAAATTCAGATTTAGTTGGACATTGGGATCTCTTAAAACGTGAAGTTTTCATTGGTCTTTGGATTGTGATTTTCACAGGACTGGCATTGTACCTCTTCGGTAAAATAAAATTTCCACATGATTCTCCTCTTAAAAAGCGCTCCTTTTTGAGAATTTCTTTTGGAATCTTTGTTGTTGCTTTTGTTGTCTATTTAATCCCGGGAACTTTTAAAACGCCTACCTGGAATTTAAATGCATTGTCCGGTTTTCCACCGCCACAATTTTACAGTATTTATGAACGTGCAACAGACTGCCCATTGGGATTAAACTGTTACAAAGACTTTGACGAAGGCGTGCAAGCTGCCTCAGAAGCAAACAAACCTATCTTATTAGATTTTACAGGTTGGGCATGTGTAAATTGCCGTAAAATGGAAGAAAATGTGTGGAGCGACCCCAGTATTTATGCACTGCTTAAAAACGACTATGTTCTAATTTCTCTGTATGTAGACGACCACGAAAAAGTGCTTCCAGAAGCAGCACAATTTGATTTTTTAAAAGCGAATGGAACTATTAAAAAAATCAGGACCTATGGAGATAAATGGTCTACATTCCAAAGCGTCAATTTTAAAAATGCTTCGCAACCCTATTATATTTTAATGAATGCAAGTTTAGATATTTTAAATACACCACAACAATATACCGATATAACAACCTATAAAAACTGGTTGGAAAAAGGAATAGAAAATTTTAAAAACAACAATTAATTATTTTGTATATTTCTAAACTAATACTAGTGTAGATGAAAAAAGTGCTTTTATTTATAATTCCTTTTCTTTGGGTTTCTGCGGCTTCTTACGGTCAAAAAAAAGCACCAATAAGCATTTACACGTTCAAGAATTTGAAGAAAGAGATGCACAATACTGCTTCTATAAAAGCGAAGTTACAGGTGGATGATTTCAAATTTAGACTTGTAGACGCCCATACTATTGAAGAGCAAATACCCTATTTAAATTTTAAGCAAATTGGTAGAAACGTACCAGAATACGTTTATGATCCCTATGAAAAGTATGAAAACTCGAATTTACTGGAAGGGTTTTCATACAAAAATGATCCTACGCGTTGGAATTTATCTTGCAAACGAAATAGAATACAACCTTATTTCTTAAAATAGGAAAAAGTTAAAAATTAAATTTTCATCAAAATACGCTCAAATTTCTATCGTTTTCTTAGAGAATGCAACGATTATTAGCAAAAACCTAAGTTCTGCACCTTCCGTTTTTTGTAGTTTTACACTATAAAATTAACACCACCATGTCCGTATTACCAAAACTTGCTCGTTTTAATGAAAATGTGTTGTCTAAATATCAAATTTACAACAGTGTTTTTATGACCCT
>DPRC01000153.1:0-3246 GCA_003537695.1 Polaribacter sp. | reverse complement strand
AAAAACCCTACAGAAATCATCGGTAGCTTTTTTGATAAATATCAAGAGCATCCCACAGAAAAAGAAAAAATAGCTTTATTATTTCAATTTATCCAATACATAGAGCGCCAAGTTGTCTTATTTGATGCTATTGAAGACGCTGCTTTTCCTGTTGTAAACAACATGGATGGTATTGGTACCTTAAGGAACTCAAAAGAAATTGCTATTTTAGGAAATAAAAAAGAAGCCCTAAAAGCGCATTTAGAAGATTTTAAAGTTCGCATAGTGCTCACGGCGCATCCAACCCAGTTTTACCCAGGAACGGTTTTAGGAATCATTACAGACTTGGACAAAGCCATCCAGAAGGACGATTTACTACTCATAAAAAAATTACTAGCACAACTTGGGAAAACGCCTTTTTATAAAAAATCAAAACCCTCCCCTTTTGACGAAGCCGTCAGTTTAATTTGGTATTTAGAAAATGTATTTTACGACTCTATTAGTAAAATATACAACTACATCCAAAACAATATTTATGACGGAAACCCGATGGATAATGAAATTATCGATCTTGGTTTCTGGCCCGGTGGGGATCGAGATGGAAACCCTTTTGTGACCACAGAAATTACCCTAAATGTAGCGGAAAGACTGCGGCAATCAATTTTAAGAAGTTACTACAGAGATGTTCGAAGACTTAAAAGACGTTTTACCTTCGATGGCGTTCAGGAGATTTTAGCAACGATTGAAAAAAGATTGTACAAACATGTTGTTCGAAGTTATGGTAAATTAAATTTCTCTCAAAGTATTTTACTAGAAGCACTTGCCCAAGCAAGAAAAATTGTTGTGGACAAGCACCAATCTTTGTTTATCGAAGAATTGGATGATTTTATAAATAAAATAAGAATTTTTGGTTTTCATTTTGCCACCTTAGATATCCGACAAGACAGTAGAGTACACCACCAGGCATTTACACAAATTGTAAAAGACTTGCAAAATATTGGAGACACTACCTTTCCGGAGAACTACTCCCATTTGTCAGAAAATGAACAAATTGAAATTTTAGCAGTTGTAAAAGGAAGTATCGATCCGAAGTCATTAACAGATAAAACTTCTGTTAGTACGATAGAATCTATATATGCCTTAAAAGAAATTCAGTTAAGAAACGGAGAACGTGGTGCAAACCGTTACATCATTAGCAACAACCAAACGGCTTTAAATGTAATGGAAACTTTTGCCATGTTAAATCTTTGTGGATTTGAAAATGAATTGCCTGTTGATGTAATTCCTCTTTTTGAAACGGTAGAAGATTTACAAAATGCAGCAGCGGTAATGCGCACATTATACACCAATAGAACCTACCGCTATCATCTAGAAAAAAGAAAAAACAAGCAAACCATTATGCTTGGATTCTCTGATGGTACAAAAGACGGTGGGTACCTCATGGCAAATTGGGGAATCTTCAAAGCAAAAGAAGCACTCACTAAAATTTCTAGAGCTTTTGATATTGAAGTTATCTTTTTTGACGGTCGCGGTGGACCTCCAGCGCGTGGTGGTGGAAAGACACACCAATTTTATGCTTCCCTTGGACCAACAATTGAAGACAAGGAAATTCAATTAACGGTACAAGGGCAAACCATTAGTTCTAATTTTGGAACCAAAAATTCTGCACAATACAATTTAGAACAATTGTTAAGTTCTGGAATTAAAAATGATATTTTCACCAAAGATCAATTAAATGATGAAAACAGAAAACTCATTGAAGACATGGCGGAAACGAGTTATAGAACTTATGTAGATTTTAAAGAGCATCCGCAGTTCTTGCCGTATTTAGAGAAAATGAGTACGCTAAAATACTATGCAAAGACTAATATTGGCAGCAGACCTAGTAAACGCTCAAATTCTGCCACCTTAGATTTTTCTGCTTTAAGAGCCATTCCTTTTGTAGGCAGTTGGAGCCAATTAAAACAGAATGTTCCTGGCTTCTTTGGAGTGGGTACGGCACTCAAGAAATATGAAGACGCAGGAAGATTTGAAGAAATTATTGCATTTTACAATGCTTCTGATTTCTTTAAGACACTCCTAGAAAACAGCATGATGAGTTTAAAGAAATCTTTCTTTGAATTAACAGCATACATGGCAGAAGATACTGAGTTTGGTGAATTTTGGAAGCTCATTCATGAAGAATATAAAACCACGAAAAGGTTGCTACTAAAACTTACAGGACATACAGAATTAATGGAAAATTTCCCGATCGGAAAAGCCTCTATTGAAATCAGAGAACAGATTGTATTGCCCCTTTTAACCATTCAGCAATTTGCATTAAAACAAATTCAAGAACTGCAAGCTAAGGAAGGGAATACGGAAGCCATTGAAGTGTATGAAAAGATGGTCATGCGCTCTTTATTTGGGAATATTAATGCGAGTAGAAATTCCGCATAAAAAAGACTTGTTGTTATCGTATACTTTCAAAAAATGCACTCCTATTTGGATTGCATTTTTTTTATAGTACACTTAAACCGTCTGATATTGGAGTATATAAGCACCGGATAGTATGACTAGTATAAAGACAACATTTAAAAAAGAAAGTTTTTCTTTAAAGAAATAAGTACTAAACAAGATGGTTGTTACTGGCGCTGCTAAAAACAAAAGACTTGAAATAATGGGATTGGTTTCTTTTATTCCTAAAAAACTACAGAGAATCGCTAGAAATATAACCACACTCATAAAGAGGACCTTCTTAAAATATTTTTTTAAATGAGTTTTAAATAAAATACCCTCGCTGTTTTGAAAAGTAAATACCAAGCCCACTAAAAAAACAAGTCCTTCTTGATTCGCAATAATGATTAAAGGCGAGAAATTTAACTGCAAGTTTTTCCAATGCAATATTGCTGAACAGCTGTAGCTAAATGTCATTAAAAGCAGCAGTAAATGCTGCTTAATGGTTATCTTGAGTTGGGTTTCTTTATTTGCAAAAAGAAAACAGCCAAACCCAATAACAATCACTACAAGACCGAATACCACTTCCTTAATTACCACGGTATCAAACAACCATAAATACAGGATGGTAAAAACAACTCCTAACAAATTATAAATTCCCAACCACTGCAGCGATCCTTTTTTGAGCACTGCCAGCATGCTAAACAATCCAAGTACTCCGAAAAAAGATCCTATGTTAATTTTAATAAAAGCTGCCATTGAAAGCCCTTCAAATGTAAAAAAACCAAATAAAATGGCTAAGGAAATGCTACTTGTAAAAAAAGCACGGTA
>DPRC01000055.1:1612-10682 GCA_003537695.1 Polaribacter sp. | reverse complement strand
ATATATATATTGCTTGCAATTGTGTATTTAAAATGTTTCTAAAAATCCTATCTTTGTGTTTTATATAAAATACATGTTAAAAAAAATACCAAATTACATAAAGTACATCTTTACAAATGTTTTTTTCCTACTTATTTATATCACTTTTTTCAGAGGACTCTTTTATGTGTTTTTTGCACAATTAGAAAATAGTGTTGCTATAGAAATGCAAAAAGCGATTCTGCTTGGGATTCGTTTTGATTTAAAATTAGCAGTTCTTACTTTTTTCCCGCTTGCCATATTCGTTTTAATCCTAAATTTTCATTTTTTTAAAAATAAAATTTATAAAAAAATTGCCGTTATTTACTTAACATTAGCCTACCTCATTATTACTTTATTTTATATTTTTGACTTTGGATATTATGAGTATTTATCGATTCGATTAGATGCTTCTTCACTGCGCTTTTTAAGTAATTTTAAAATTTCACTTCAAGTTTTAATTGAAAGTTATCCTGTTTATAAAGGTCTTTTGGGACTGCTGATTTTATCTTTCATCCTTTATAAATATACTGGTTTTGTATTTAATATATTCTCAAAAACGCATCAAAAAATAACTAAAAAACTAAAGGCCGTATTCTTTATTTTTACGTTTCTAATACTTTCTTTTGGCGTTTTTAATAGCATAACGCATTATCCTTTGCGCTGGAGTGAAGCCTTTTTCTCTAAAAATAATGCTATCAATCAATTTACACTTAATCCTATTTTGTATTTCTTCGATAGCTTTGCCTTTAGAAGTGAGGGGGTAGATATTAAAGAATTTAAAACGTATTACCCAGTAATTGCAAAACAATTAAACCTGCCGCAAGACAGCTTTCATTTTAAGAAAAAAGTAACCTTTAAAAACCCCCATGCAGAAAAGCCTAATATTATATACGTAATGTTAGAATCTACAGGAACTGCGACCATGAGTTATTATGGAAACCCATTAGATAGTTCACCAAAAATGGATTCAATTATTAGGGAAAGTTTGAGTTTTTCTAAGTTTTATGTACACAAACCAGGAACTGCGGCAAGTGTCTTTGCCAGTATTACTGGTTTGCCAGATATTGAAGATGTTAAAACGGCCTCCAGAAACCCGTTGATTATAGATCAGCGTATAATTTTTGATCAATTGGAGAACTATGAGAAGCGATACTTTATCGGAGGGTCTGCGAACTGGGCAAATATTAGAGGTGTTTTTCAATCGAATATCAAAGATCTAAAGATATTTGAAGAAGGGAGTTTTGAAGAAGAAAATAGAGCAGATGTCTGGGGAATTGATGATTATGATTTATTCAAGGAATCTGACAAAGAGCTCAAAAAGTTACATAAAAAAGGAAAACCTTTTGTTGCTTATATACAAACCGCGACCAACCACATGCCTTTTACGATTCCCGATAAAAAGGAAAATTTTAGCGCTCTTTTCGAAAAAGACATTGACGAAAAAACTTTACTAAAAGGAGGTTTTAGATCTTTAGGACAGTTAAATGGCATTCGATATTTAGACTTTAATGTTGCACGATTTTTAAAAAGAGCGAAAGCATCTGGTTATTATGAGAATTCTATTTTTGTTTTTTTTGGAGACCATAGAGGCGGTATGAAAAAGCTAAGTTTTTTAAAAAACAATGAAGATGCTTTAGGGATACAGGTGCATCACGTTCCCTTTTTTATTCATTCGCCACGCTATGTGCAGCCCAGAGAAGTAAGTAAATATGCAAAATTAATTGATGTTTTTCCTACCGCTACCAGTTTGGCTAAAATAGACTATGACAACTATACCTTAGGAAGAGATTTATTAGATAGTGCGACCACCAATACAGCTGCTTTTGTGTACCTCCAAAATAAAGGTGAGAAGGCTGTGGGACTCCTAAAAGACGGCTACTACCTCGAAAAAACAAACAGTTCTAAAAAAATAAGCTTATTTAGTTTAGAAACGAATAGCATAGAAAATATCACACTTAAAAAACCAGAAATTGCAATGGCAATGGACAGCCTTCTCTCTGGATACTATCACAGCACAAAATATTTATATTTTAATAATAAAAAAGAAACTAAATAAATCTTTTAAACGGTTCATCGATCCTGAAAATTTATTGTTCGCTCTTTTTTAATAATTTATCCTTTACGATCAGACACTATTGTATTTCTTATGCAGCCAAGACTTGATAAAACGCAGCTTTTCCTCCGGACATTGATTTAAACTCTGCATGCAAAGGAAAAGTTTATTTTCATCCTTCGTCATTTGTTCCAATTTAAACTTAATCCAAAAAAAAGGTTTTTTGTAGTTTTGAAAATATATTAACTGATTGTCTTTTTTTAAATTAAAGGTCTCCTGTTTTATCTCTAAGTGATTTGATAACGAATGACAAACAAACTGTTTGGGGCTTCTAAATCGATGCTTTGTGTTTTCTAATAATACAGTCGAATTTTCTTCAAAATATTTACTTAAAACACCCTTCCTCATTGAAGAGGGCGTGTGTTCAGGAAAAATGTATTTTGTAAAACTTAATAGCTTAGCGGCTCTTTGTATTCCTTTACTATGACTGTATCGAACGTTTTTATACTGTAAAAGTTTCTGAAAAAGATATTTTATATTTTTATGCCAAATATCTTCATGAAATAATTTCCATTTCCCTCGAATAACAGGAGAACCTTTTACAAAAAAATCTGTAACTACAGTATTCTTTAGAAGAAAAAAATCATCATTAAAATATATAAAGTGCTCTGAAAGGTTGGGAATCTTAAATAATAGAGATTCTATGGATAAAGAATTAAACGTAGGCAAATGTTGCTGATATCCCTCGAAAATAGTCTTGTGATCCACTATAAAAACCGTAGGATACTCTTTTTTAGCCTTTTCTAAATCTTTTAAAAATTCTGGTATTTGATTGTCTGTAACAATATAAATATTTCTAACAAATTTGGCGTATTTTAAAATTGATTTTACTGAAAACTCAATTTCATTTACCTGATCATAGCGCATTCCAATGGCTTTACTATTTAAAAGGCTTTTATTTTTAATATAGCCCGCCATTTTTTGCTTGTGCATTTGGTCGCTTCCATCCACCCAAGTAATAACAGCATCCACTAAGAATTCTTTATCAGTGAGCATTTAATTTATTTTTTTATTTAACAACCATAACTTAATATACCGTGTTAAAACGCCATATGCTTGTGTTTTTGCCACTAAAAAGCCAGTGAAACCGTCTAAAAAACCAAGACGAATTACATAATGAATACAGAATCTAACTGCTGGCTTTATCATTACGTGGTAAATATTCACTTGAACCCCATTCTCATGCAACTCTCGCGCTCTGATAGCTCCATAATGATTCATTTTAGAAATATAATGATCATAATTACGATACGAAAAATGATTTATTTTATTTTTAAAAAAACCCAAGTTTCCTTTGGTAACAATTTTTTCGTGCACCAACCCTTCATATTTACAGTGCTCTTTTAGGAATAAACGAATCACCTTATCTCTTTGAAATCCTGAGTAATTCACTTTTTTTTCACAAAAATAAAAGATCCTTCTTACATAGAATCCTACATTTTCCTTTGGATCCTTAATTGCCTCTAAAATCTCAACCTTCACCTTTGGAGTAACCCGCTCGTCAGCATCTAAAATATAAATCCAATCATGCGTTGCCGCTTCGATTGCAAAGTTTTTTTGTGATGAAAAATCATCAAACTTTCGTTTAATGATTTTTACATTCATTTTTTCTGCTATTTCTAAGGTTTTATCTGAACTAAAAGAATCTATTACAATAATCTCATCTGCGAAACTAACAGATTCAATAGCCTCTGTAATATGAATTTCTTCATTTAATGTGGGGATGATTGCAGTAATTTTTGTCATAGCTATTTAAATCCTTAAACGGCTACATCATATTCTCGCAACGCATCGTTTAAAGATGTTTTTTTATTGGTACTTTCTTTTCTTTTTCCGATAATCAACGCACAAGGTACATTAAATTCTCCCGCAGGAAATTTCTTTGTATAGCTTCCAGGAATCACTACCGATCTTGCGGGAATCACTCCTTTTGTTTCTAATGGCACAGCTCCTGTAACATCTATTATTTTAGTACTCATGGTTAAGACCACGTTTGCTCCTAAAACCGCTTCTTTCTCTACTCTGACTCCTTCCACAACAATGCACCTAGAACCTATAAATGCACCATCCTCTATAATTACTGGAGCCGCTTGTAATGGCTCTAAAACACCACCAATGCCCACACCTCCAGAAAGGTGTACATTTTTACCAATTTGAGCACAAGAACCAACTGTTGCCCACGTATCTACCATGGTTCCTTCGTCTACATATGCGCCGATATTCACATAACTTGGCATTAAAATAGTTCCGGGGGCAATATAAGCGCCATGTCTTGCAACAGCATTTGGCACAACTCTAATGCCTCTTTCTGCAAAATTTCTTTTTAATGGAATTTTATCATGATACTCAAAAATCCCTGCTTCTAAGGTCTCCATTTTCTGAATTGGAAAATATAAGACCACTGCCTTTTTCACCCACTCATTAACCTGCCAACCATTGATCGTTGGCTCGGCAACTCTTAAAGTTCCTTCATCTAATAAATCAACTACTTTCCGGATGGTATCAATTGTATATTGTTCCTTCAATAAATCCCGATTATTCCAAGCTGACTCTATAATTTCTCTAATTTCCTTCATATATTAAATCCTTTCCGCAAATATAAATTTATCTATAAAAACAGTATGCGAAGATACTTTTTTTAAACAGATATTTCTGCTTTGTTTAAAAAACGTATTTTTGCCAAAACAATTGTATATGGCTAGGATTTTAGCAATAGATTTCGGAGAAAAGAGAACAGGAATTGCAGTTACCGATGAACTACAAATCATTGCATCAGGACTAACAACAGTAAATACTACTGAACTATTATTTTTTTTAAAGGAGTATAACTCTCAGGAAAAAGTAGAACTAATTTTAATTGGACACCCGAAGCAAATGGATAATTCCAACAGCGAAAGTGAAGCACTTATTCTTCCATTTATACAAAAATTAGAAAAACTATTACCGCAAATCCCAATGAAAAGAGTTGATGAGCGTTTTACTTCCAAAATGGCTTTTCAAACAATGATTGACGGTGGGATGAAAAAAAAACAGCGAAGAAATAAAGCCATGGTAGATGAAATTAGCGCTACCATTATTTTACAATCTTATCTTTATAACCAACACTAGCGCTAGCAAATTGATTCCTATTAAATTCACAATTCAAAAATTCGTGATTCGTAATTGTAAATCGTACTTTTGCAAACGTTTTTTAAATAAAAATAAATGATTTTACCAATTGTTGCCTACGGAGATCCTGTTTTAAGAAAAGTTTCTTTAGACATTCCTGAAGATTATCCAGACTTAGAAAAATTGATTATCAATATGAAAGAGACCATGTATAACGCTTCTGGCGTTGGGTTGGCAGCTCCACAAATTGGAAAAGCAATTCGTTTGTTTTTAATTGATGCATCTCCTTTTGCAGAGGATGAAGAACTTTCCGAAAAAGACAGAGCCGTTTTAAAAACTTTTAACAGAGTTTTTATAAATGCGCAGATTATAGAGGAAGAGGGTGAAGAATGGGTGTTTAATGAAGGATGCTTATCCATTCCCGATGTCCGAGAAGACGTATCTCGACAGCCCATAATAAAAATTGAATATCAAGACGAAAATTTCAAGAAACATACAGAAAGTTTAGAAGGCCTAGCAGCAAGGGTTTTTCAGCACGAATACGACCATATTGAAGGAATTTTATTTACAGATAAACTTTCAACACTGAAAAAAAGAATCATAAAAAAGAAGTTGGAAAATATTTCTAAAGGAAAAATTGCAGCAGACTACAGAATGCGTTTCCCAAATTTAAAAAAAGGCAAATAGTCTTAAAGACACAAATAATATAAAAGATATGGAATTTAATAAAATTATAGCCGTTAGTGGCAAACCAGGACTGTTTCAAGTAATCTCACAATCTAAAAGCGCCATTATTGTAACGGGCTTAACAGATACTAAAAAAATTGCAATTAGTACATCCCAAAATGTGAGTTTATTAGAAAATATTGCTATTTATACCTATGAAGAAGATATTCCTTTGTTACAGGTACTAAAAACTATGTTTGAAAAAACAGCAGGAGCAGAAGCAATTTCTCATAAAGAAAGCGAAGGAAAGCTAACCGCCTTTTTTGCAGAAGTTTTACCAGATTATGATTCAGAAAGAGTCTATACCTCTAATATTAAGAAAGTAATACAATGGTTTAATTTACTTGTAAAAGCTGGAATGGATTTTTCTAAAATTGAAATGCCAAAGGCAGACCCTGAAAAAAGCAAGTAATTTAAAGGATATTGCTAACAGTCATAAATAGTGCTTCACGGAAAAAGTACTTCTTTTTATGCCATCCTATTAGAAAATACGATCTAAGATATCCGCAATTAAAATGAACTCTAGAAAAGAACAGCTTACCGCATTTAATCGCTTGTTAGACATCATGGATACGCTGCGTGCAGAATGTCCTTGGGATAAAAAGCAGACCTTGGAAAGCTTGCGACATCTCACGATTGAAGAAACCTACGAGCTCGCAGATGCTATTCTAGACAATGATTTGCCTGAAATAAAAAAAGAACTAGGTGATGTTTTATTGCATATTGTTTTTTATGCCAAGATCGGAAGTGAAAAAAAAGCTTTTGATATTGGGGATGTAGCGAACTCAATTTCTGATAAATTAATAAGTAGACACCCTCATATTTATGGAGATGTTAAGGTTGAGAATGTTGAAGATGTAAAACGAAATTGGGAACAATTAAAATTGAAAGAAGGCAAGGAATCTGTTTTAGAGGGCGTACCTAAAAACTTACCCGCCGTTGTGAAAGCTTCTAGAATTCAAGAAAAAGTTGCTGGTGTAGGTTTCGATTGGGAAGAACCTGCGCAGGTCTGGGAAAAAGTACAAGAAGAACTTACGGAACTAAACGAAGAGATCAAAGCTGGAAATAAAGAAAATACTGAAAAAGAATTTGGAGATGTCTTATTTTCAATGATCAACTATGCCCGTTTTATTGGTGTAAATCCTGAAAATGCTTTAGAAAAAACAAATAAGAAGTTTATAAATAGATTTCAATATTTAGAAAAAGCTGCGAAAAAAGAAGGCAAAAATCTTTCAGACATGTCCTTGACTGAAATGGATGTATATTGGGAAAGTTCCAAAGAATTTTTCAAATAAGAACACTTCAAAAAACACCAAATATTTTTTTAATCTGCATCGCTAATTCGTCATTTTAGGTTAATGTTTCTGCCTAGAAAAAAAAACCCCCGAACTAAAGTGCAGCCTCTTCAACTCGAAAATTGTCAATTATATTATATTAATTAGATAATTATACTTCAGAATTAAGACAACGCTCGTATATTGCATATAAAATAATAAGACCATGGAAGTAAACTTATTGTCCTGTGATGCACAACGACCAGATAGAAGAGCAATTGCTAAATGTATTGAGGAAATAGCTGCGTCCATTAGCTCCTCTTTATCAAATGAATTGACAGCAATTCTCTTAGAAGGAGATTCTGTAACTGTTGAAGTGGAAGATAAGAACGCTGGAACAGCACTAAGAGCTCTGCGAAAACTAAAAATTGACTATGCGATTGTCGAATAAATTAAGTCGCTTATAAGTACCTTAATTGCCGAAGTAAAAAAAACAGCAGCTACTTATCAATTTTCGGACAAAGCTGCGTATTAAAATGTTCTAGAAAGGTTAAACCCTAAATGAATATCTCCATTAAAAAAGTTCCCTGTACTCTCTGTTATAAAACTTTTCTCGATCATCGTAATTGCATTGGAAAGAATAATTTGAAATACATGACCACCAGTTTCTATATCTACACCAAAGGCTAAGGAGTTTCTCGCTGCTATCGATACCAACTTATCAAACTGTTGGTAGTATTCTGCATTCAAAGAAACCCTTTTATTCAATTTAAGACGCGTTCCAAAACCCAAAGCAAAAATATCATGGGGGTCTGCTGGAATAGCCGTTAAATTTCGGTGCACATATGTGGGCGTTATTTGAAATGAAAAGGAAGCATTTACTTTTTTTGCTATTAACACTTGCCCTACATAATACAGACTCTCTGCAAAGGTTCGTTCACTTCCCACAACTGCCTTCTGACTTTTCGCAGCAACGCTTCCAAAAAGTGAAACTGCAAAGGGAAAATTATGATCCCCTTTTTTCTGCTTAATTAGCGCATATTTCAAGTAACCATCGTAAGTTTTCTCAAAACTACTTCTTCCTAAACCTGCAGTTAAATCGTCTGTTATCCCGTATTCAAATGCAAACCGAATGTTGGCACGATCCAAGCCGAAGAGTTCATAGAACCCCGTGTTTACACGACCAAATCGGTGCGCAATAATAAATTCTAATTCTTTGCTTTTTCTGTTTTTTATAGAATGTCCATTTACGATTCTTGTCCCCTTAAAGGTGGACGTTACGATATTTTCTGATTTCGGAGTTTCTTTGTCTAAAATAGCTAACAAATCTTGGGCCGAAATTTGGAGGCTACATAAAAGTACAACTACGGTTAGTATATAATTTCTCATTACTTGCTATTTATAAGGTTTGTGATTAAATCGAAAACTAACCTTTATTTTCTGGGCAATTTTATTTCGCACAATCGAAGGAATATCCACTGCAAAATCAGCTAAATTTATATAAAAATCTCCAGTCATAAAAATAGCTACTTGCGTTTTTTTAGCAATCGCCTCAATTGTAATTTTTTGGCTTTCTCCGTGTATCGTTATCTCTCCAATAATTTTTACTGGAGTTTCTGTAGCACTTATCTTATCAAAATCGATGATATTTCCTTTGAAAGTTGCTTTTGGATAGATATCTGATTCCACATAATTCTCATTAAAGTGCTCTTGCATTAATGCCTTTTCAAACAAAAAAGATTGCATTAAAATAGCAATTGCCATTTGTCCGTTGCCAGCATCTACGATACTTAAGACCTGACTGTTTTCTGCCTCAATATTTTCCAAT
>DPRC01000055.1:0-1602 GCA_003537695.1 Polaribacter sp. | reverse complement strand
TATAAAAATCTCCAGTCATAAAAACAGCTACTTGCGTTTTTTTAGCAATCGCCTCAATTGTAATTTTTTGGCTTTCTCCGTGTATCGTTATCTCTCCAACAATTTTTACTGGAGTTTCTGTAGCACTTATCTTATCAAAATCGATGATATTTCCTTTGAAAGTTGCTTTTGGATAGATGTCTGATTCCACATAATTCTCATTAAAATGCTCTTGCATTAATGCCTTTTCAAACAAAAAAGATTGCATTAAAATAGCAATTGCCATTTGTCCACTGCCAGCATCTACAATACTTAAGACCTGACTATTTTCTGCCTCAATATTTTCCAATGGCGATTTTGAAAAGAAGGAGATAGTGCCCGTTTTAGTTAAAAACCGTTCTTGACCGTTCGCAAAATAAGCCACAAAAAGGAAAAGAAATAAAGTATAGATAATTTTCATTCTATATGCTGTTTTAATTTTGGATGATACATTTAACAAGAATTACATCCATTAAAAAACCTGTACAGATTCCTTTTAAAAGTATTTCTTGTCCAATTTTTAATTCTTTTATGTACAAAGATTCTTCTGGAGTAAGTGTACAAAGGACACTTCCAAAAAGAGCATTTGTTTCTAAGGTAATACTTCCTTTTTTATTCACAATTTCTATTTTAGAAATCACTCCTTTTACTTGGATTATTTTCCCCAAATACTTCAGGTTTGCAGCAGCCTCATCTGCAGAAAAAGCTTCCAAAATAACACTTGCTGTATCCGAAATTGCCGCTTTTTCTTGTGCCACATTCACATGGGGTTTGTTGTAGATTTTGTATCCAATAATTGCTCCCAAAAAAGATAAAAGCAATATTCCAAAAATAATTTTCTTTGCGGTCATAGCTATTTATTAATTATCTAAAGCACCTTCATCCACCCAATCTACAATACTTTTTATTTGTGCTGCTGTCAAAGGACCTCCTTTGGGCATTCTGCCACTCGCAACTTCTTCTTGTACGCTAGCAGCATGCTGTTTAACCTTCTCATAACTCGATATGTCTGGAAAATTGCCCCCAACACCGTGACAAGACAAACACCTCGCCTCTAAAATTGGTTTTACCTTATTTAGGTAAGAAACCTTAATTTCTTCTAACTGTTCTTCTAACTGTTCTTCAACATTGGAAATACAAGAAACAAAAAGAAAGCTTAGTAGCAAAGCCAAAATTGATCTTTGAAATTTTTTAATGTACTTCATTATAGTTGCCATTTAAATTTTTACTTGTGCCTTAAAGATTTTTAAACCTTTAGTTGCTTATGAATCAGAATTACAACATGGATTTTTGATAGGTAAGCCCTTTATTTGTTTTCTAAAAACTCGAATTATAAGGAGCCAGTATTACAAACTTTATATCACTCTCAAAAAAAATTAAACTATTGTATACTAACATTGTATTCTTTAAAGATAAGGCTAATCTTTTATTTTTAAAAAAATGACTCCTTTTTTAAACTTAATTTAACTTTTAGACCAAATTTATCCAGTACTGTTTAAAATTATTAAATAATGTGTTCCTAAAAAAATTAAAGCCTGGCAACCATTTCTTGCACTTTTATTGTCTTCCACAAATTCCACTCAA
>DPRC01000107.1:26290-29194 GCA_003537695.1 Polaribacter sp. | reverse complement strand
ATTGGAAATTATGGTATCAATGATCAAGAAGTAGAGTCTGAGGGAATTAAGATTTCGGGTCTAATTTGTAGAAATTTTAGTTTTAACCATTCTCGAGTAGATTCAGACGGGAATTTAAAGGATTGGTTTGAAAAACATAACATTGTTGCGATCTCTGATGTAGACACAAGAGCATTGGTTGCATATATAAGAGATAATGGTGCAATGAATGCTATTATTTCTACGGAGGTAGCGGATATTGAAGGATTAAAAAGAAAGTTGTCGGAAGTACCTTCTATGGAGGGTTTAGAACTGGCTTCCAAGGTTTCAACAAAGGAGCCTTATTTTGTAGGAGATGAAAATGCGGCGATAAGAATAGCTGCTTTAGATATTGGAATCAAGAAAAATATTTTAAGAAATCTGGCCAAAAGAGGAGCTTATGTTAAAGTGTTTCCTTTTGATGCTGTATTCTCAGAGCTTGAAGCTTTTAATCCAAATGGTTATTTTATTTCCAATGGTCCTGGAGATCCCGAACCTCTTAAGGCAGCCCAAGAGTTGGCGAAAGAAATTATTAAAAGAGATTTGCCGTTATTCGGTATTTGCTTAGGACATCAGGTGATCGCATTGGCGAATGGTATTTCTACTTATAAAATGCACAATGGACACCGAGGTATAAACCATCCCGTTAAAAATTTAGTAACAGGTAAAGGAGAAATTACTTCTCAGAATCATGGTTTTGCAATTAATAAAGAGGAAACGATTCAGAACGAAAACATAGAAATTACTCATGTACATCTAAATGATCACACAGTTGCAGGAATCAAGTTGAAAAATAAACCTGTTTTTTCTGTGCAATATCACCCAGAGGCAAGTCCTGGGCCGCACGATTCGGAATATTTATTTGATCAATTTATTGCGTTAATTAAGAAGCAGTAAAACATCTTATCGTAATTTACAGCATATTCGTCGAACTGCGCATCCTATTGAACGGATTTTTAAACAGTTAGCGCAATTAGACTGTAAATTTGGCTGTAGTGTAAATTTCACACTTATTTTCATAATATTTTCCCGCTCATTTTTTGAGTGGGTTTTTTTTTGTTTAATTTCAGGAAACGTTTTCGTAATTAATCAAGTACATCGTATTAAATACCTAAGACATTTCGTAATTTTACGGAGTTGTAAAGAAAAGTTAAAATTAATCATAAAAATAAAAGAATGAGTATTATAATTAGCGTTCACGCACGTCAGATTTTTGATTCAAGAGGAAATCCAACAGTAGAAGTAGATGTTACTACAGAGAATGGAATTTTAGGTAGAGCAGCAGTTCCTTCAGGAGCTTCTACGGGTGAGCACGAGGCAGTTGAATTGCGCGATGGAGGTAAGGATTATATGGGTAAAGGCGTTTTAAATGCTGTAAAAAATGTAAATCAACTGATTGCCGCTGAGCTATTAGGTGTTTCGGTTTTTGAGCAAAATATGATTGATCAATTAATGATAGATTTAGACGGTACTCCGAACAAGTCTAAATTAGGAGCGAACGCAATTTTAGGAGTCTCATTAGCAGTGTCAAAGGCCGCAGCAAACGAATTAGGGATGCCATTATACAGGTATATTGGTGGCGTTTCTGCCAATACTTTGCCTGTACCGATGATGAATATAATTAACGGTGGATCACATTCTGACGCACCTATTGCTTTTCAAGAATTTATGGTAATGCCTGTGAAAGCAGCAACTTTTTCGAAAGCAATGCAAATGGGTTCTGAAATTTTTCACAATCTAAAAAAAGTCTTACACGATCGGAGTTTATCTACAGCAGTTGGCGATGAAGGTGGTTTTGCTCCAAATTTAGCAGGTGGAACTGAAGATGCATTGGAAACAATTGCATTAGCAGTAAGCAATGCAGGCTATACTTTAGGAGATGACATTATGATTGCCTTAGATTGTGCAGCTGCAGAATTCTATGTGAATGGGAATTATGACTATTCTAAGTTTGAAGGAGAAACGGGTAAAGTGCGTTCTTCTAGAGAGCAGGCAGATTATTTAGCTGAGTTGTCTGAAAAGTATCCTATTATTTCTATCGAAGACGGAATGGATGAAAACGATTGGGAAGGTTGGAAATATTTAACTGAAAAGATTGGTGACAAAGTACAATTGGTCGGAGACGATTTGTTTGTTACGAATGTAGCGCGTTTGTCAAGAGGAATTGAAAATGGTATTGCCAATTCAATCTTAATTAAGGTAAATCAAATAGGAACTTTAACAGAAACAATTGCAGCGGTTAACATGGCCAAGAATGCTGGTTTTACTTCTGTAATGTCACACAGGTCTGGTGAAACAGAAGACAATACAATTGCAGATTTAGCAGTTGCTTTAAACTGTGGTCAAATAAAAACAGGTTCGGCATCGCGTTCAGATAGAATGGCGAAGTACAACCAGTTATTAAGAATTGAGGAGGAGTTAGGAGATATCGCCTATTTCCCAGGAGAAAAAGCTTTTAATATCTAAGCTATAAAGTACTTAAATTCAGCGCCTCACAAAGAAATTTGTGAGGTTTTTTTTTGTAAAAAAGGAGCATAGCATTCCATTATTTTATAATATTAAATTTCTATGCGAACTCATTTTAAATTGCTATTAAAATTGGTACCTTGTAGCCCGTTAGTATAACAAAAAAAAACCATTACAGATGTCAGATATAGCGAAATTACAGATTGGAGAAAATGCATATGAACTTCCGCTTGTAAAAGGAACAGAAAATGAGGTAGGGATAGATATTAAAACTTTAAGAACTGCAACCAACGGAGTAATAACGATTGATCCTGGTTTTAAAAATACCGGCTCTTGTGAGAGTGCTATTACGTTTTTAGACGGAGAAAAAGGGATTTTAAGATATAGAGGTTTTGCTATCGAAGAGTTAGCTGAAAAAGC
>DPRC01000107.1:22266-25903 GCA_003537695.1 Polaribacter sp. | reverse complement strand
CAGCTTGAAAAGTTTCATGCGGATATAAAATCTAAATCTGTAGTGGATGATGATGTGAGAAAGATTTTAGAAGCATTTCCAAAGTCTGCGCATCCTATGGGGATTTTATCTTCGTTAACAAGTGCTTTAACAGCATTCAATCCATCTTCGGTGAATGTAGATTCAGAGGAAGAAATGTACAATGCTATTGTGAAGATATTAGGGAAATTTCCAGTATTAGTAGCTTGGACAATGCGTAAAAAGTCAGGTTTACCATTAAATTATGGCTCTAAATCTTTGGGCTATGTCGAAAATGTTATGAAAATGATGTTTGAGGAGCCAAACGAAGAGTACATTGTAAACCCAATTATAAAAGATGCACTTGACAAATTATTAATCTTACATGCAGATCATGAGCAAAATTGTTCTACTTCAACGGTAAGAATAGCGGGTTCTTCTCATGCTGGTTTATTTGCTTCATTATCTGCAGGAATATCTGCACTCTGGGGGCCACTTCACGGTGGTGCAAACCAGGCAGTTTTAGAAATGTTAGAGGCGATAAAAGCAGATGGTGGAGATACTAAAAAATACATGGCGAAGGCAAAAGATAAAAATGATCCTTTCCGTTTGATGGGGTTTGGGCACCGTGTATATAAAAACTTTGATCCAAGAGCTACTATTATTAAAAAGGCGGCGGATGAAGTATTAAAAGATTTAGGTGTAGAAGATCCTATCTTAGAAATCGCAAGAGGTTTAGAGCAAGAGGCTCTAAACGATCCTTATTTTGTAGATAGAAAATTATATCCAAATGTAGATTTTTATTCAGGAATTATTTACAGAGCTATGGGAATACCTGTAGAGATGTTTACTGTAATGTTTGCACTAGGTCGCTTGCCAGGTTGGATAGCGCAGTGGAAGGAAATGCGTTTAAACAAAGAACCAATAGGAAGACCGCGTCAGATTTATACTGGAGAAAACTTAAGACCTTTCCAGTCCATAGAAAAACGATAAATTAAAATAGTATATGTACTCTAATAAAAGCTTCATAGATGTATGGGGCTTTTTTTATCCCTTTTTAGATGTTAGCACTCAATATTAAGAACGAAACTTCCAGGTTAAGAGCAGTTGTTTTAGGAATTGCAAATAGTAACGGGGGCATCCCGAAAGTAGAAGATTGTTACGACCCTAAAAGCATACAACATGTCTTGGCAGGAACATACCCAAAAGAGGAAGCTATGGTCCTTGAAATGGAAGCAGTGGCTGCCGTTTTAGAAAAGTATGAGGTAGCGGTCTTTAGGCCTGGTGTTATTGAAAACTACAATCAGATTTTTTCTAGAGATATTGCTTTTGTGATTGATGATAAATTAGTGAAAGCAAATATTTTACCAGATAGAGATCAAGAAATAGAAGCAATACCTGCCGTTATTTCTAAAATTGATAAAAAAAATATTATAAAATTACCAGAGGAATGTCATGTAGAGGGTGGCGATGTGATGCCTTGGAATGAGTATCTTTTTGTAGGTACGTATTCTGGTGAAGATTATTCAGAATATATTACAGCGCGTACTAATGTTGACGCAGTTATTGCTTTGCAAGAGTTTTTTCCAGAAAAAACTGTAAAATCTTTTGAGTTAAGAAAACACAATACAGATCCTAAAGAGAATGCATTGCATTTAGATTGTTGTTTTCAGCCAATAGGAAAAGACAAAGCCATACTTCATAAAAACGGATTTTTAGTTGACAAGGAATATGAATGGTTGTTGAACTTTTTTGGAAAGGAAAATGTTTTTGAAATTGATAAAGAGGAGATGTTTAGCATGAGTAGTAATATTTTTTCTATTTCCGAAGAGGTCATTATATCCGAAAAAAACTTTACACGCCTAAATACGTGGTTGCGTGCAAACGGATTTACTGTAGAAGAAGTAGCCTATGCAGAAATTGCAAAACAAGAGGGTTTACTGCGCTGCTCTACCATGCCGCTAATAAGAGATTAGATAAGAAAAAATAATTTATTCTAGTAGGGTAAATTAAGAGTTGGTTGTTTTAAGGATAGCATAAATGAAATTATTTTATGAATGCTTAAAACTAAAATCATGAAGACTACAAAACTACTATTAGCCTTAATTTTAATTGTAACAGTAAACTTTTCTTATGCGCAAGAGCAGGAAAAAGATACCCTATTAGGAAAAGAAAATTATTATGGTAAACGCGCAAAAGAGGATGCTAAATTTGAGCAGGAGTTGAACGCGAAATCAAAATCCGAAGACAAAAAGTTTTGGAAAGAACAAAAACAGTATGAAAAAGAATTAAAGAAGCGAGATGAGATTGCTCACAAAGCTTATATGAAGGGCAAAAGAGATGCTTATGCTGACCATGCTTCCCATTGTGACAGTCATTGCAACCACGGGTATTATTATCAATACCATGCGAATTATTATTACCATAGCAACTATCGCTATGAAAGAGGGTACGAAAGAGGATATCATAGAAGGCCTAAGCGAACAAGTGTAACGCTGAGGACCCCTAGCATTGGATTAAGTATTTTTTAAATAATCGTTTCAAAAACCGTTTCCAAAAAAGGAAGCGGTTTTTTAATAAAAGGAGGCCTCTGTCATAATATGTGTCTATCTTTGTGTCCAAATTCTAAAAGATGCAGCAAACTACAAATTCTATATTAATGATTCGTCCGATCAATTTTAGGATGAATGAACAGACAGCCGTAAATAATTATTTCCAAGAAAGTGTAGCTTTGCAAAATGCAGAAATAAATAGAAAAGCACAAGAAGAGTTTGATAGTTATGTTTTCAAACTGAAAAGCTTTGGTGTAGAAGTGCTTGTTATTTCGGATACAGAGACTTTTGACACACCGGATGCTATTTTTCCAAACAATTGGATTTCTTTCCATACAGATGGAACCGTGGGTTTATATCCAATGTTCGCGGAAAATAGACGTTTAGAAAGAAGAGATGATATTCTTGCAAAAATAGAAGAAAAAGGGTTTTTAATAGAGCAGGTTGTAGATTACACTGCTGCAGAATTTGAAGACTTCTTTTTAGAGGGTACTGGAAGTCTTATTTTAGATAGAGTTAATAAAAAAGCGTATTGCGCTTTATCCGTAAGAGCAGATGAAGAATTGTTTATTGAATTTTGTGAGGATTTTGAGTATACACCAGTAGTTTTTATTGCAAACCAGACTGTCAAAGAGAAAAGGGAGCCAATTTACCATACAAATGTGATGATGTGTGTTGCAGAGACATTTGCAGTCATATGTTTAGAAACGATAGATAACAAGTCCGAAAGAAAAAATGTTTTAAAACATTTAAAAGAAGATGGCAAGCAAGTCATTGAAATTACAGCGCTTCAAATGCACAATTTTGCAGGAAATATGCTTCAAGTTCGCGGTGCAGACGACGAATTATTTTTGGTAATGAGTGCAGCTGCTCACGAATCTTTGACGCAAAGTCAAATTGCAAAAATTAACAACCATTGTAAAATCATTTCTAGCTCTTTGGAGACTATAGAGGCTTGTGGTGGCGGAAGTGCCCGTTGCATGATGGCAGAGGTTTTCTTGCCAAAAATTTAATTTTAATAGCTGTAGTACCAACCTTTGAAAATTGCATTAAAAGTGCGTTTTATGAAGACGTGCTCAGGCTTTTTT
>DPRC01000107.1:21332-21873 GCA_003537695.1 Polaribacter sp. | reverse complement strand
AGTCGCAAGATCACCATGATATTGGCTATAATTATCACGCAGATTCTATAATTAAGAGTCCGTTTTATCTTTTCAAGACCTCTTTAATTATTTTGCCAGAGCTTCCGTTAGGTGCTGCTATTTTTAATAAGTTAGCAATAGTGGGCGCGATGTCGGTAATATCATATCTCTTTAACGATTTTCCTTTTTTGATGCCATAACCATAGAAAATAACCGGCACGTGCGTGTCATATGAATAGCCAGAACCGTGGCTAGTTCCTTTTCGACCACTAATCAGCGTGGCAGGGTAGGGGATGATTAAAACATCACCCGAAAATTTTTGATTGTAACCGTTCTGAAGCGTGTTCATAATGCCGTCTGTAAAGTTTGTTGTTTGGAGCGTTCTTGCAGTGACAGCTTTATAGATGTTATCAAAATTCACAATTTCGTCTGCTAATTTTTGGGCAACGGTGTTTCGATCTAATCCAAGCGATTCCATTTTTTCTTTGTCTAAGAAAATCTGATAATTAGAAATATTTTCTATTAATGCTTTAGAATTAAA
>DPRC01000107.1:20132-20942 GCA_003537695.1 Polaribacter sp. | reverse complement strand
TGTGCAGGTATTTTTAAAGATTGTAAATAGGAAGGGACCTGAACAGCAGCGTGGTCTGCAGTTAAAAACAAGGTATAGTTCCCTACACCAACCTCTGCGTCTAAAAAACTAAAGAAAGACGCTAAATCTTGGTCTAACCGCAAGTAAGTGTCTTCAGTTTCAACAGCAGCAACTCCATACCTGTGTCCAATATAATCAGTAGCAGAAAAGCTCACGGTTAAAAAATCTGTGAATGCTGTCTTTCCTAATTTTTCGCCCTGAATAACGGCCTTTGCAAAATCTACAGTAAGAGTATTTCCTGCAGGCACGGTTTTTATCAAATCAAAATTCCCATTATTTTTCCTTAACTTTTTTAAGTCTTTTGGAAAAATAGGTTTTTCTTGTCCGTTTAAATTCTTTTCAAAAATATTGTCGTCAGCTCTACTTTGCGTGTACGTTTTGATATCGTATAAGGTATTCCAAGTATCGTTTAAATAAGAGTTTGCCTTGTTTTTCTTGTTAAATTTTTTGACCCAATTGGGTAAGTTTTCCATGTAGTAAGAACTTGTAATCCATTGATTCCTGTCTCCAGAATCGTACCAATAGGCTGCATTTGCACTGTGACCAGCAGGTAATATGGCAGCTCTATCTTTTATCGAAATTCCAATAGTCTTCCCCCGCATATTCTGAGCTAGATGCAGTTGATCTGAAAGGGTCGTAGTCAGCATTCTTTTAGGTGACTTTTCTCCTACATTCCCAGTGTTTCCAATTGTTTTATAATTGCTGTCACTTACGCAATAAATGCTTTGTTTTAAAGCCTTATCATACCAG
>DPRC01000107.1:19146-19744 GCA_003537695.1 Polaribacter sp. | reverse complement strand
CCAGGAGCCGTATAAGTGGGCATAAAATTATAATGGGCATTTTCTAGGGAGAATCCGTTTTTTAGGATTCTGTTAAACCCCCCTTCACCATACCTTTCGGCATAGCGAGTTAAGTAATCATATCTCATTTGGTCAATTACAATACCAACGACTAGCTTGGGTTTTTTTATTTGCGCTTTTGTATCAATACAATTGGAAAGCGATAGAATTACAGTTAAAAGATAGAAAATTGCTCTTTGCATGAGGAAATTAATTTTATTTATATCAAAAGTAATTATTTTTTATTTTGATGTACTATAATTAACATTCAATTAATGATATTTTAATACTTTAGCTAAAATTTGTTTGAATGACGTATTTAGAACATGTTGGTAAATATTTTATGATGTTGAAGTTGGTTTTTAAAAAGCCACAGAAGCTGCATATTTTTTATACTGCCTTAATGAAGGAGATTGATGATTTAGGCTTAAAGTCTATTGGGATCATTATGTTCATTTCCTTTTTTATAGGAGGTGTAATTGCATTGCAAACAGCATTGAATTTAGACAGTCCATTTATACCAGATTCTTTAATTGGTTTTGCTGCTAAAAGATCGATT
>DPRC01000107.1:9765-18970 GCA_003537695.1 Polaribacter sp. | reverse complement strand
TGATGATTTAGGCTTAAAGTCTATCGGGATCATTATGTTCATTTCCTTTTTTATAGGAGGTGTAATTGCATTGCAAACAGCATTGAATTTAGACAGTCCATTTATACCAGATTCTTTAATCGGTTTTGCTGCTAAAAGATCGATTATCCTAGAATTTGCACCTACTTTTTGTTGTATTATTTTGGCAGGTAAGGTAGGTTCTTATATTACATCAAGTATTGGTGCTATGAGAGTTACGGAACAAATAGATGCTTTAGAAGTGATGGGTATAAATGCGCTAAATTTTTTAGTATTGCCTAAAATTTTAGCAGCCTTATTCTTTTATCCTTTTTTGATTATTCTGGCCATGGTGCTAGGTATTTTTGGAGGTTGGTTAGCAGGAGTTGCTTCTGGTTTATTTTCAGGAGCAGACTACATCGTAGGAATTCAAACAGATTTCAACTCGTTTTTAATAGTGTATGCAATGATAAAGACATTGGTTTTCTCATTTATAATAGCTACGGTGCCCTCGTATCACGGATATTATGTAAAAGGAGGTTCAATTGCTGTGGGCAGAGCGAGTACACAGGCGGTCGTTTGGACAACTATTTTAATCGTAATTTCTAACTATATATTAACACAACTGTTATTAACTTAAGCGTATGATAGAGGTTAAAGATTTGCATAAAGGTTTTAATGGAGTTGATGTGTTAAAAGGGATTTCAACTACTTTTTTACCTGGGAAAACGAATTTAATTATTGGACAAAGTGGTTCTGGAAAAACAGTTTTTCTAAAATCCCTTATTGGTTTGCATATTCCAGAGAAAGGAACGGTTTCTTTTGATGGAAGAATTAATACAGCGTTTTCTCAAAAGCAAAGAATGCAATGGCGTCAAGAAATAGGCATGGTTTTTCAAGGCAGTGCATTGTTTGATTCACAGACTGTTGAAGAGAATGTAATGTTTCCTCTAAAAATGTTTACAGCAAAAACACATTCGGAGATGTTAGAGCGAGTGAATACCGTTTTAAAACGTGTAAACTTGGAAAATTCAAACAAAAAACTTCCAGCAGAACTGTCTGGTGGAATGCAAAAAAGGGTTGCCATTGCAAGAGCAATTGTAATGAATCCTAAATATTTATTCTGTGATGAACCAAATTCTGGTTTAGATCCGCAAACTGCAATTGTAATCGATAATTTAATTCAAGAAATTACAGATGAATATAAAATTACTACTGTGATTAATACACATGATATGAATTCTGTAATTGAAATTGGAGAAAAAATAATTTTTTTAAACGAGGGAGTCAAAGCCTGGGAAGGTACAAGTGAAGATATATTTTCTACTGAGAATGAAGCGGTTGTGAGTTTTGTGTATTCCTCTAATCTATTAAAAAAAGTAAGACAAGTTTATTCAAATAAAACTAAATAAAAATTTATTTGGATTTGTTGAAATAAGCCCTATATTTGCACCCGCTAAGAAAAAGAATGACCTGGTAGCTCAGTTGGTAGAGCATCTCCCTTTTAAGGAGAGGGTCCTGGGTTCGAGCCCCAGCCCGGTCACAAAAGAAGTAAAAAGAGTTTGTAGTTTTCTACAAACTCTTTTTTTTTATTCTATTTTGCTTTCCTATTTTAAGTATTATTGACCTTTTATGGGAATTCAAAGGTCCTATGATTTCGTCATTTAAAGGGAGTATGTTCTCTTGTTCTCTTTTTTATTTAACATATTTTTCACACTACAGTTTCTTTTTAATAAATATTTTTATACCATAATTTAAGAATTATGAACAAATTTTATTTAATATGTATTTCACTTTTTTTTATGAGCGATGCAAACCAACTTATTTTTGATTTTAATTTGAATTCAGATCTCTCTGATTGGAGGGTCATAGATGACGGAGTGATGGGGGGAAGGTCTTCTGGGAACTTTAACAAAAGCCCTGACGGTTTCGGAGTTTTTTATGGTAAGGTCTCTTTAGAAAATAATGGAGGTTTTTCTTCTTTAAGATATAAATTTCCGAAAAAGGATGTAAAAGGATTTAAAGAGATTGTTTTAAAGATAAAGGGAGATGGTAAAAAATTTCAGTTTAGAATCAAAGATAAAAGCACAGATTACCACTCTTTTATTGCTGTTTTTGAAACAAATGGTGCTTGGCAAACGATTAAAATTAAACTTTCAGAAATGTATCCTGCCTTTAGAGGTAGAAAATTATCAATTGGAAATTTTTCATCAAAAAATATAGAAGAGATTGCTTTTTTAATTGGTAATAAAAGAGAAGAGAATTTTAAATTAGAAATAGATACAATTTACCTCCAATAGCAGGAATATTTTTTAAAATCAGTTTTTTTGTATCTTTCCAAGGTTATAAAAAAACAATGATGCAAGAAGAAATCAAAAAAGAGAACAGCGCCAAAACATCCGAAGCGTCTAAGCAAAATATCAAAAAGGATGCGAAGGGCTTATGGAATAGTATCAAAACATTTCTGATTGAGCTCTTTGATTTTAGAGATGATACGGATCATGAAGCTACGATAGCGGCTATTAAGGCAGACATTCCATTTAAAGGAGCAACAGCATGGATTTTGCTATTCGCTGTATTTGTGGCTTCTATTGGCCTAAATGCAAACTCAACAGCGGTTGTAATTGGAGCCATGCTAATATCTCCACTGATGGGGCCAATTTTGGGTTTAGGGATGTCATTCGCATTAAACGATATTGATACCTTTAAAAAGTCTCTGCTGAACTTAGGAATTATGATTGGCCTTAGTTTATTTGCTTCTTTTTTATTCTTTTACCTATTTCCCTTAAGCGAAGATAACTCTGAGTTATTAGGACGTGTTAGCCCAGATATTAGAGACGTTCTAATTGCATTTTTCGGGGGGTTGGCTTTGATGGTAGCCAGAACAAAAAAAGGAACTGTTGCTTCTGTAATTTTTGGAGTTGCGATTGCAACTGCTTTAATGCCTCCTTTATGCACCGCGGGGTATGGTTTGGCAAAAGGGAATTTTACCTATTTTTTGGGAGCAATGTATTTATTTATTATCAATACAATTTTTATTGCATTGGCAACATTTCTTGTGCTGAAATTACTCCATTTTCCGATGCACAAATATGCAAATACTGCAAAAAGAAAAAGGTATTCTACCATTGCTACTATTATTGGTTTGTCCGTAATGATTCCTGCAATTTTTACTTTTATAACGGTATTTCAAAAGAACCAAATGAATACGCAGATAAACTCCTACATTAAAAATGAAATTAAAATAAATAAATATTTGCAGTTAATTGATTGGGATAAAGACATTGAAAAGAAAGAAATTTATTTAAACTTTTTTAATGAAGTAAATGAAGCGACTGAAAATGATTTGTTTAATGAATTAGCCGATGCCAAGAGATACCCGAACTTGGCAGATTTTAAATTAAGAATAAAAGGAAGTGATACTAAAAGTTTTGAGCTTATTACAACAGCATATACCGAAAAGCGAGAAGAGTTGCAGGAGAGTAAGAATATTATTTCTGGATTGCAAAAACAACTCACAGAATTGCAAGAAACTGTTTTCTCATTGAACAATCGCATAGAGCAAGATGCTTTGAATAAAAATCAGAAAGTAGTCGCTTTTAGTAGAATTGCAAAAGATGCAAAAATCAGATACGCTGGTATCGAGGAAATCGGTTTTGCAAATGTGCTCTCCTCCAAAGACTTTATTAAAATTGATACTATTCCATTGGCTACTATTAAGTGGAATCTTAAATTAGTAGACAGTATTATTGCAATCAAAGAAATAGCATTGAGAAGTTGGCTGCAAAAAGAAATGGAGTTAGACACCCTTTTTATCAAAAGAAATTAGACGCATTCAAAAATTTGTTTTGTGCTGTGTACGTACTAGGACTCCTGATAAGAGTTTACTTCTGCATTCTGATGAAAGAGATAGGTTTTTTTATTCACCATATTTAAACATTCGTAACGTGTTCTTCGCTTGTTACCTCGTTTGTAAATAAGGTCTTTAAAGATAAAAAATCCTCCCAACGGAATTGCAAAGACAAAATACTTTCCGGTGGCTGCTGTATTTCCTTTGAGTGCTAATGAGAGTTTCGCATCTGAATCTGTACTTGCCTTTGGGTTTTTTAAGTAGTTTGCCAAATAGGGTAAGAGCTCCAATGGAAAAATATCAGGGTTCAAAAAAGGCAACATTAAATGTTGAAAAACGGCCTTCCACTCTTTACCATGCGGTTTTGCCTTGCCAAATTTTTGATGGGCAACGTGGTGGGCAATCTCATGGACTAAAGTTAATAAAAATTGATATTTGTTGAGGTTGTTGTTCACCGTTATTTGGAATTTTCCATTCGGTAAACTTCTAAAATCTCCGTGTTTTGTTTCTCTTTGATTTACTATTTTCAAAGTGAAGTTATGTTCATTAATTAGAAATTCCATAAATGGAATCGCTTTTAAAGGAACGAAGTCTTGATAACTTGAAGTCAATGTATTACCGATTGATTATGGTGTTGAAGAAGAAACTTGCAACACTTTTCCGTTATAAAATTTATTTCCTGTCAGGGAGAAATCATAAATATAGTCTGCCATCTCTATTGCAGAAAGTGGCGCTTTATACCCCGGGAAAGCCTCTTCTAACATTTCTGTTTGCACAGCTCCCAAAGCTAAAATATTAAAAGCAATTTGCTGATCTTTATATTCTTCCGCCAATAATTCTGATAAAGTAATGACGGCGCCTTTTGCCGAGGAATATGCTGCTAAACCAGGAAACTTCATGCTTCCCTGGATTCCTCCCATAGAGCTCACTGTAACTACATGGCTTCCTTTTTGCAAGAATGGAATCAATAGCTTCGTGATCTCTGCAACGGCAAAAACATTTACTTTATACACCTCTAAAAAATCTTCCGAAGAGATTTCTGTAAACGGTTTATTGATTAATTTTCCTGCATTATTGATTAAAACATCTACTTTCCCCCAAGTATTTTTTATAAAATCAGACACTTTAATTAAATCCTTAGAATTAGAAATATCAACAGATAGAACAGTAATGTTCTTGTGATTTACTTCTGATAATGGTGCTGAGTTTCTAGACAGTGCCAAAACTTGATGTCCATTTTCTGCAAATTGTTTTGCCAATTCAAACCCAATTCCCCTGCTGGTTCCTGTAATAACTATGTTTTTCATTTTTTAAATTTAAAGTAAGCAAATTAGGTATTTTTTCATACATTTAATGACAAAATTGAAACAAATAATTTCTATAAAGAGTTTTATTAATTAAAAAATTTAAACGTATTCAGATGAAAAAAATCACTTTGCTTTTATGCCTTTTTCTTCTTACTCAAAATATTATTTCTCAAACCACTTATATTTTATGTGGAAAATTAGTAGATACCCAATCGGGTGAAATAACTACGGAAAAGACGATTGTTGTTAGGGACAATAAAATTCATATGGTATTGGATGGATATGTATTGGTAAAAAGTGCAGATGCAATTACGATCGATTTAAAAAGTAAAGTGGTACTGCCGGGTTTGATTGATTTTCACGTACATATAGAAAAAGAATTTAATAGAAATACAAGATTGAATTCGTATATTTTAAATGAAGCAGATATTGCTTTTAATTCGGTTGGTTTTGCTAAAACAACACTCTTAAACGGATTTACGTCAGTAAGAGATTTAGGAGGAAATGGAGTTAACCTTTCTATTAGAAAGGCAATAAATGAGGGTAAAATACCTGGTCCAAGAGTTTTCACTGCTGGTAAATCTTTAGCAACAACTGGTGGTCATGCAGATCCAACAAATGGAAGTAGTAGAAAATTAATTGGCAATCCAGGTCCAAAAGAAGGGGTCGTAAATTCCGTTGAGGATGCTAGAAAAGCAGTAAGGCAGCGTTATAAAAATGGGGCAGACTGGATTAAAATTACGGCAACAGGTGGCGTTTTAAGCGTTGCGAAGTCTGGAGATAATCCGCAATTTACAATTGAAGAAATTAAAGCAATCTGTGAAACTGCAAAAGACTATGGAATGTATGTGGCTGCGCATGCGCACGGAGATGAAGGAATGCGAAGAGCTATTATTGGGGGTGTAAAAACTATTGAACATGGAACGTATATGAGCATTGGAACGATGGAGCTCATGAAAAAACACAACGCGTATTTAGTACCAACAATTACTGCAGGTAAAGAGGTTGCAGAGAAAGCGAAGATAGCTGGGTTTTATCCTGACATTGTAGTGCCAAAAGCTTTGGCTGTTGGGCCTCAGATTCAAGGAACGTTTGCAAGCGCATATAAAAAAGGCGTAGGAATTGCATTTGGAACTGATGCAGGTGTTTTTAAGCATGGTAATAATGGCAAAGAGTTTGGTTTTATGGTGGAAGCAGGAATGCCTGCTATGGAAACCATACAATCAGCAACAGTTACAAATGCGATGTTGTTAAACATGGAAAGTGAAATTGGACAGATTAAAAAAGGATTTTACGCAGATATTATTGCCGTAGAAGAAGATCCTACAAAAAATATTGCCACTATGGAAAATGTTGTTTTTGTGATGAAAGACGGTAAAGTGTATAAAAATGAGAAATAAAAACGTAAATCTATTTATTGTTGCTTTTGCTGTAATAACTATAATTGCAAGTCTTGTAAAAGACAACCCCACTAACGATCTTTTTGGCTATGAGGTAGATTCTTGGTTCGTAAGAATATTATGGCTGTTAATAGGGCTGGTGTCTTATAAGCGGTACAAAGATAAAAAAGAAGAGGAAGCAAATTAGCTTCCTTATTCTTTGTCTTCAAAAATAATATGCTGGTATGCTCCAATATCCGGATTGGTAGTTCGATCAATTCCTAAAATATCAAAGTTAAAAGATGTTGTAGTTGCTTTATCTACAGCCTCGCTTTTTTCCCCGATAATGAAATCGCTTTCTTGCGTGTTCCTGAAATTAGGATTTCCATTTAAAATAATTCCACTATAATTTGTGTTGTTTTCAAAGTCAACTTCAGGTACGTCTTCGAATACATTATTCGTATCATCAAATTTGATCAAACAATTTTTAACAGTGTAATTAAAGATGCCACCCAGGTCAGCGCTTTCTATTATAAATTCGATATTGTTGTTGCCATCAAAAATACAATTGATGAAATTAGCTGCTTTTAAATCTCTGGTTTCTGTAACTTCTTGACCGGTATCACTGGTGTACTGGAAGAAGTTATTTACTAAAACGGCAGGTAATGGGCGAATTCCTTTATTCCAATAGTTCGCGAAAGTGCTGTGTGTAAAATTGTAGGTTCCACCGATTGTTGCTGCTAAAGATGCCTGTCCAGCAGCACCAATGACAAGATTGTGTCCTTCAATATTTGTTTCCCTTGCTAAAATTCCAAAATTGGAGTGGTTGTAGATTTCTGTGTTTTGAATGCTTAAGGTTGGAGCAGAAGCACTGCCAATACTGTCTATGAGAATTCCTACAATACCATTTTTAATCTGTGCATGGCTAATCACATTGTCTTTACTTCCCGCGCGCATCCAAATAGTGCCCCATTGCCCCGGAGTTTGCCGAAACCTGTTTTCTAATCGATCTCCTTCAAAAATTACTTTTTCAGTAGGTGTTCCGTTCACCTTTAAACTTGCTTTTTTGTCTACAATTAAACCGGAATTATTGTGAAAATGAATGCGAGCACCTGCCTCTATGGTTAAGGTTTTATTTGAGGGTATGGCAGCATAGCCATAAATTACGGTGGGTTTTTCTTTGGTAAAAATAAGTTCAGTGTCTGTGAGAAAGCGTCCTTTGATGGTTGTTGCTTGTCCGTCTATACGCAAGCTATCAATGCGCATTGAAACCGGATCTTTTCCTGGGTAAATGAAATTTGCATCTTCAACTAAAGTGATTAGGTCAATATTTTGTTGACTCTCGCCGTTGTCAAATAAGATTTTATCCGTGTACAAAAGTGTGGGTTGATTGTTACTATTAACCGTGGTTTCTATAAATACATAAATACTATCTTTAGCAAGAATATCAATATCGGTAAAGTCTTTTCCTGGAATCCCATCGACACTTAGTCTGTAGTTAGAGGCGCTGCCCTTTTCTAATTGTATCCTAGGAATAGTAATCGCATTAGGCCCCCTGTTATACACCTTTAAGTTATAAGTAGCGGAGCCAATATTTTTAAAAATAGTATCTAAAAAAACGGTGTCTTTAGAAAACACTAGATTTCCATAACTTGGTATCGTAGAAAAATCTTTCCGGCAAGAGCTTGCACTAATTAGAACAACGCAACTAATAAATAAAATAAAATGACGCATAGAGGTTTGGTATACTTAAAGTTACTCTTATTTAAAGTCTCGTGTTAATAAGAACTATGAAATAATATAATTATTGTTTTATGAGCTTTATTTCAAATAGCTTACTCCAACGCTTTCCGGTCACGAACAATCGATCGTTTACAGCGTCATAAGCAATACCATTTAATACTTCGTCATCGGGAACTAATTTTTGGGTTTTTGCCATTTCTTTTTCTAAACCCCTTAAATCTCCCAGCCCTTCAACAATTCCATTTTTTGGATTAATGATGGCAATCGTGTTTTTTTGCCATTTGTTTGCATATATCTTTCCATTCACGAGTTCTAGTTCATTTAGATAATTAACACTTCTGTCGTTGGTGTATACCTGTATTGCACCTTTTTCTTCCATTGTAACAGGATCTAAGAACCAAATTTTATTAGATCCGTCAGATTTCATAAGTTTCGTTTCGCTGTGTGTGATTCCCCAGCCTTTGCTACTTTGGTTATAAGCGAATTCTCCCTCTTGCTCAAAGGTGTCTAAATTGTAAATAAATCCTTTTTTACCTTGCCAGGTAAGCCAAATGATTTTAGTATCAACAATTGTCATTCCTTCTCCAAAATATTTTTTATTTAAAGAGATCTTCTTTAAGACTTCACCAGTTTCGATAGCTACTTTTCTTAGCGTAGATTGGCCTTTTTGACCTGTTGTTTCATATAAGAAGCCATTGTAATATTCTAATCCTTGTGTGTAAGCATTCCTATCATGTGGGTAGGTATTTATAATTTTATAGGTGTAAATAGTTGGTTTGCTATTTGCAAAAACTTCTATGAAACTATTTTCTTTTTTTGTTTTTCCGTTGAAAAAAGCAAGTGCAACAAGCGCATGTTTTCCAACACCCAAACTATCGGTTTGTATCAGCGCAGTGTTGCCTTTACTGCTAATTTCCTTTCCATTGAGA
>DPRC01000107.1:0-9337 GCA_003537695.1 Polaribacter sp. | reverse complement strand
AGAAAAATGATAAACATCTGAACAAGAAATGGTTAGAAATATAAGCGTTAAAAAGGATATTAAAAGTGAGTATTTCTTCATTATTTAGATAGATTTCAATGTATTAGAACGTAAATATTCAAAAAAAAGACGACAAAAAACAACTTATAAGAACTAAAAGAAGCATAAATTCGTTTTTCTGTCAAATAAAACTATTTATTTATTTGTAAATTAAAAAATAAGGTTAAATTTGCAAACTCAAAATAGTGCAGAATCACTGTTGAGAACATGAGGTGAAAATTTACCAATTTTACTTTTATAAACATAACATTAAAGTATTAAATATATAAAAAAATGAAAAAAGGAATTCACCCAGAAGATTATAGACTGATTGCTTTTAAAGACATGTCTAATGGAGACGTATTTTTAACGCGCTCTACTGCAGATACAAAAGAAACTTTAGACGTTGACGGTGTAGAGTATCCTTTAGTGAAATTAGAGATTTCTAGAACTTCTCACCCATTTTACACAGGTAAATCTAAGCTTATCGATGCTGCAGGGCGTATTGATAAATTTAAAAACAAATATGCAAAATTCAAAAAAGAGTAATCTTAGAATTTTAAACAATATAGAAGCTTTCACTAACGTAGTGAAAGCTTTTTTTTTGTAAAAGACTTTGTTCCTTCAGCTATTCTACTGTATCTGTTTCAATAATAATGTCTATTCTTCTAATCTCTTTGTGTTTTTGTTCACGGCATGTACCAGTGCCATTGCAGTCATTTGCCAAGTCGTTTTCTCTACTTAAAATTTTGTCGGCTTTGGTTTCGTGGAAGCGTAAATAATCTTATATGGATTTTGCGTGCCTTTCAGAAAGCTTTAAATTATATTTTTTATCCCTTTTTAAATGCTATTGAAGTAATCTTTGAGTCATCAAAGTCAAAGAAGATAGGTTCTATATTAATAATACAGTCTCTTTTAATTCTTCTGCTAAGTTGATTTTTTGGATAGAACTCTTTTTACCTTTTAAATTAGAACAGTGAAATTTATGAAGCAAGATTGCAGGTTTTGTTCTATTAGTCGATAATTGAGCTGAAATCATCAAACAGTTCTAGAGTATTGGCATACTTATTTTATTTTACTGACAAGTTGGTAGCTCGTTTCTTTTTACGTTGCGGATGGTTTGAAAAATTCAAAACCCCATTATATTGATGTTTTGAGGTGTTTTTTAGGTTTTTGCACCTCATTTTACGGATAAATAAATTATTATCTCAGGTTTTATGTTCTTTGGCTTGGTTTTCGTGGTCTATGGTTCCAAAGGTTAACTAAAAAGAGCTATTATATAAGAGTTATGTAAAAGTTGTTTTTAAAAATTAAATAATAGAGTATGAGTCAAGTCAAAGAGAATAACACAGTAAAAGTGAATTATACAGGTAAGTTATCTGACGGACAGGTTTTTGACAGTTCTGAAGGAAAAGAGCCAATAGAATTTACTTTAGGACAAGGAAGATTGATTCCTGGTTTTGAGAAAGGGTTAATTGACATGGAGTTAAACGAGAAGAAAACGATTACAATTCCAAAAGAGGAAGCGTATGGTGAGGTAAATAAAGATTTAATACAAGAAGTAAAAAAATCTGAACTTCCTCAAGAGATGGCTCCAGAAGTTGGTATGGGACTTGTTTCTAAATCTCCTGACGGACAAGAAATGAATCTTCTAGTGATAGAAGTTAAAGAGGAGACCATCGTTATTGACGGAAATCATCCATTAGCAGGAAAAGAACTTATTTTTGATCTTGAAGTATTAGAGATTAAAGATTCAGAGCTTATAGAGTAAGTTTCTTTTCATTAGTATAGTTAACAGCCTTTGCTTAATTCTTATAAGCAAAGGCTGTTGTATTTAGTTGAACACATTAGTATGCTAGTCTAATTTTTATGACAGATATAAACTTTGCTTATTATTTTCGATCTAAGAAATCTTGATAAGAGTTTTGTGTAATCGCTTTTCCTAAAGAGTCTAATTTATGGGCAGTTTTGCCGTATTTTTTAATCGATTTTTTACTCACATAATCAAACAAAAACAAGCCTTTTTTGGAAATTGTTCCAAAGCCTTTGTTGAAAATATAGTGAGCATATTGGTCTTCTGAAGAGTTGAAAATATTTTTACTAAATTTAAATTCGGAATTATCACCCTCTAATAAATCTAATAGTGTGTAGGATAAATCAACCTGACTGGAAATATGGTCTATTTCAATTCCCGTTTTATTCAAAGCTCCTCCAAGCCATAACATTGGAATTTTAAATTTTTTAGGCGAGTTAAATGCACCTGTATGTGCTGGAGAGCGATGCCCATGGTCTGCTATGATAATAATCAGTGTGTTTTTGTACCAGGACTGTTTTTTTGCGTTTTTAATAAAGTCTCCAATAACTTTATCTGTGTAGGCGTGCGCGCTTCTAAATTTATTTTCCTCAGTATCTTTCCCAAACTTATAATTTCCTAATAGTTCGTATGGCTCGTGGCTTGTTAAAGTCAAGGCAATTTTAAAGAAAGGTGTTTTCTGTTTTTTTGCGAGATCGTCAGAAAAACGCTTCATAAATATATGGTCATGTGCTCCCCATTTAGAGTTCCAATCTTTTTTATCGAAGTCACTGCCATCCACAAAATTAGTGATTCCAGCATTCCTTAAATAGGTGTTCATATTTCCGAAATTTAAATCGCCACCGTGATAAAAGGAAGTCGCGTAACCCAGATCAATCATCTTTTGAGGAAGCATTGGCAAACTCCTTGTTTTGTTGGGCATTTTCATAATACTTGTGGAGGGCTGTGGATAATAACCACTTAAAATTGCAGGAATTCCTTTGTCTGTTCGATCTCCATTTGCGTAAAAGTTTGTAAATAAAAGACCTTCTTTAGAGAGCCTGTTGAGGTTTTCTGTGACCCCAGGTTCTCCACCTAAAGTGCCCACAATCTTTGCCGTTAAACTCTCCCAAATAATTAAAATTACATTCGGTTTTTTAGTATTTAAAATTATTTTTTCATCATTTTTTAAAAGGGAATTCCGATTTTTATTAATGATAGCTTCTGCAGCATCTTGCGTAAAATTAACATACGGGTTGCTTCCGTCGGAAGTATGTGTTAATGCATTGGAAAAGTTCCAAATAAAATTGAGTGCAGCGTGGTTGGCAAACATTTCACTCGAAAAATAAACATTACTCTGATTTACAGGTATCGTTTGCAGTCCGCCCCTTATTGGAATCAATAAAAATAAAACAGTGAATATCAAGACAGGCAATTGTTTCCAGTCTCCCGTATTGATTTTTTTGATATTTCGTTCGATAGTTTTTTTGAATATTTTAATAAAAACAAAAGAAACTACAATCCAGAAAAGAAGGCCAAAGATCATTTGAGATACAGCAACAGATGCGAGCATCACTTCTGGAGTATTTAAATATGTAAATAGTGTTGTGTCTAAGCGGATTCCCCAAGAAGCATATAAGCTGGCATCAATAATCAATAAGAGTGTGAGCAAGATTAAAACAATGTATGAATACCATTTTATAATAGTTCCTATTTTTTTGGGATTACTAAATAACGAGAATAGAATTAATAAAAAAGGAAGTATGCAAAGATATCCGGAAAAAGAAGCGTCTAATCTAGCACCGTACAAAAAAGTTTTTAAAGACGTACTTAAGGGCAGGTTTTGAGTTTTTTCATAATAAAAAAGCAGAAAAAATAAACGAGCAAAAATAAAATAACCGATCCATAGACTAAAATAAGAAAGGTTGAACAGAAGTTTATTTTTAAGGGTTTTCAATTTTTTAATTTTAGGAGTTTATAACTTGTAATTTATGAGGAGCATTGCTTGCAGCTTCACTTTAGTAAAATCTTAAGAATTTTCTGTTACTTTTAATCGTGCTTTTGCAGTTACTGAAACATCAGAAAACTCTTTGTTTAAGTATTTTAGATAGCCCGTAATCGCAATCATGGCCGCATTGTCAGTGGTAAATTCAAATTTAGGAATATAAGATGTCCATCCAAAATGTTGTTCTGCTAATTTTAAGCGACTCCTAATTTCAGAATTTGCAGAGACACCTCCAGCAATCGCGATATGTTTGATATTTGTTTGTTTTACTGCGTTTTTTAACTTGTCCATTAAAATTTCTACTATTGTAAACTGTATCGAGGCACAGATATCATTTAAGTTTTCTTCAATAAAATGGGGGTTTATTCTTTGCTGTTTTTGGATAAAATAAAGAATCCCCGTTTTTAGGCCACTAAAGCTGAAGTCTAAATCGCCAACCTTTGGTTTAGTAAAAGCAAAAGCCTTTGGGTTTCCTAATTTCGCATGTGCATCTATTAAGGGACCTCCTGGATATGGCAATCCTAAAATTTTTGCCGATTTATCAAAAGCTTCACCTACGGCATCATCGATTGTTTCTCCTAAAATCTCCATTTTAAAATGTGCTGTAACTTTTACAATTTGTGTATGCCCTCCACTGATAGTGAGGCAAATAAAAGGAAAGGGTGGGGTTTTAGAAGCACTGTCAATGATGAAATGTGCTAGGATATGCGCCTGCATATGGTTTACGTCTATTAAGGGAATCTTTAAACCCAAAGCCAAAGATTTTGCAAAAGAGGTACCTACTAATAGAGACCCCATCAAACCAGGCCCTTTTGTAAAGGCGATGGCAGACAGTTTTTCTTTTGTTATTTCTGCTTTTTCTAGTGCTTGTTGGATTACCGGCACAATGTTTTGCTGGTGTGCTCTAGAGGCCAACTCAGGCACAACTCCTCCATATTTAGAATGCACTTCTTGATTGGCAACAACATTACTCAGTACTTTTCCGTCACAGATTACAGAAGCGCTGGTGTCATCGCAAGATGATTCGATTCCTAATATATATATGGGTGTTTTCATGAAGGCGATAAAATCTATTTTAGCGAAATTAGGTATAATTTTTTGGTTGATTTTCCTTTTTTAAGAATAGAAATTTAAATCTTTGCTAAATTTGCGCGTTCTTTGTATACTTGGCAATATTTTTGATTACTTTTCTTTTTATATTGTGAACAGTACTAAAATTTTTTGGTCATCAAAAACGTGGGGAATAACATATTGAAATGGCTAGGGTACAGTGTACTCTTTCTGCTGCTAGTTAGTATTTTACTTTCTACTTCTTTCGTGCAAACAAACTTAGGAAACTTCGCTACGAAGAAGATCAATAAAAACTTTGGTACAGATGTAAGCATCGGTAAAATAAATATGTCTTTCTTAGGGACTTTAGCCTTCAAAGACATTCAAATTCGAGACCACCACCAGGACACTTTAATATTTGTAAAGAAACTGAGTATTTCTTTATTAAGTGGTAAGAAAGTTTTAGACGGTAATTTACTCTTTGGAGATGTTTCGATCGAGGACGCTTATTGTTACATGAAAACATACCAAGGGGAGAGCAAGAGCAATATGTCTGTTTTTGTAGATAGTTTTCGGAGTGAAGCACCTAAAGATTCTCTAGACCCGTTATTTGTTTTAAAATCTAAAAATGTTTACGTACAAAATTTAGATTTTAAATTAATTAACGAGAATAATCAAAATCCTTTAAAGTTCTCTGCAAGCAAAGTGGGCGGTAATTTACAAGAAATGGCAATTGTTGGGGCCGATTTTTCAGCAAAAGCAAGGGGACTATATTTTAAAACAAACCAAGAGATACAAGTTACAAATCTAACAACGAACTATGGGTATACTCGGAATGCAATGCACTTTAACAATACGAAGTTAGAAACTGAAAATTCTAGTTTAATTGGGGATCTCCTTTTTACTTATAAGAGCGGCGGATTAGCTGACTTTAGTGATGCCGTAAAAATCAAAGCAAATTTTAAAGAGAGTAAATTAAAGATTTTAGATTTAAAAAAATTTTATAAAGAGTTAAACGGAGAAGATGTGGTCTCTTTTTCGGGGAATCTGAATGGAAAATTGAATGATTTCGATATTGAAAAATTACTATTATCCTCAGTAAAAGGAATATATTTAAATGGAGACTTGTCATTTAAAAATGCTGTAAACTCCGAAAGAGGTTTTGTTTTCAATGCTGATTTAAAAAATCTAACAGCAACTGATAAGGAACTTAGAGACATCTTACCAAATGTTTTAGGTAAGATATTACCTTCAGAATTGGACAAGTTTGGGCAGTTTAATATTCAAGGTAAGGTCCAGTTAACCCCTGCTCTAATGAGTGCTAGTGTTCGGGTAAAATCTCAAATAGGTACCTTTATTTCTGATTTAGAAATTACAGATGTAGCTGCAATTGACACTGCTTCATATTCTGGAGACATTCAATTAGAGTCCTTTGATATTGGAGCTTTATTTAACAACCCTGTGTTTGGTAAAATATTTTTAAAAGGGCAGGTGGATGGTCGTGGGTTTAAACTGGAAAACATAAATACGAAGTTTATAGGAAATATTACGGAGTTTAACTTTAATGGGTATTGTTATAAAAATATTATTGCGAATGGACAATATCAAAATAATAAATTTGATGGAGGATTGGTTATCGATGATGCTAATTTTAAAATGAAATTTGATGGGTTGGCAGACATGTCTTTGGCAGTGCATAAGTTTGATTTTAAATCTGATATTTCATATTTAAATCTTGAGAAAACCAATCTTTTTAAAAGAGATTCAATATCGATTGTGAAAGGAAGAATCGCTTTAGATATTGAAGGCAACGCTTTCAATGATATACTAGGAAAGGCGATTTTTAAAAATGTGCTGTATACAAATCAAGAAAAAGAATATCGTTTTAAAGAGTTTATTGTGAGCTCTTCTTTAAAAGATAGTATTAAAACTATTGATGTAGCCTCCGATGACATTGTGAAAGGTTATATTACTGGTAAGTTTTCGTTTTCGGAACTTTTGAAAGTGGCTCAAAATGCATTGGGTAGTATCTATACAAATTATCAGCCTTATGAGGTTGCTTCAAATCAGTTTTTGGATTTTAATTTCACAATTTATAATCAAATTGTGAATGTGTTTTTTCCGGAAATCTTTATCGATAATAAAACAAAAATAAAAGGTAAAATAAATGGAGGTAAGAACCTATTCCGATTGCACCTCTCCTCTCCTAGAATTGCGCTTTACGGAGCAGATATAAAGACCGTATCATTAAGAACAGATACGAAGAGTCCATTCTATAATACTTCCTTCACAGCAGAGCAAGTAAAGACAAAATATTATAATATTTCCAAGCTAAATCTTTTAAATAGAACTGAAAATGATACGTTGTATTTTAAGTCTGTTTTTAAGGGAGGGAAAAGAAAAAATGAAGATTTTAACCTCGATTTTTTCTACACTTTTAATTCAGAGAAAAAAGCTGTTTTAGGTTTTGAAAAATCATCATTTATCTTTAAAGAGAATACTTGGAATATCAATCCAGATAAAAATAATACTGATAAAATCACATTTGATTTAAAAACAAATGAGTTCAGTTTTAGTCAATTCATGTTAGTTTCAGGTGAACAAAAAATTGAATTCACAGGCAATTTAAAAGGAACAGAAGAAAAGATGCTTTTAGCAGATTTTACAAAAGTAAAATTACAAAGTTTTTTACCTGAAATAGATAGTTTAGGTTTGGAAGGATCTCTTTCGGGACATTTAGACTTTGTACAAAAAGGAGGTGATTATACTCCAGAGGGAGTTTTAACTGTAAAAGATTTTGAAGTCAATGACTTTAGGCAGGGAGACCTTTCTATCAAGGTAAAAGGAAAGAACTCCTACAAAAAATATGAGGTATCCGCAGCCATAGAAAATGAAGATGCTAAAAGTATTTTAGCAAAAGGAATTTTAGATTTTTCATCGGAAAGACCAATCATTGATTTAAATGTTTTTTTAGAAGCCTTCCAGTTAGAGGCATTTAGTCCATTAGGTAAAAACGTTTTGTCGTCCTTGAGAGGAACGGCAACTGGAGATTTTACTTTAAGGGGTTTTTTAGGCAATCCAGATATGGAAGGTGAGCTTCGACTTAAAAAAGCGGGTTTAAAGTTTCCTTATTTGAATGTCGATTACGATTTTGAAGGGGAATCCGTAATTACGCTAATACAGCAGTCTTTTATTTTAGAAGATTTTGTCTTGGTGGACACAAAAAAGAAATCAAGAGGTGTTTTTAAAGGAGATATTTCGCATAATAATTTTAAGCAGTGGTTCTTAAGTTTGAAAATAGACAGTGATAATCTTTTGGTTTTAAATACGGAAAACACAGAGGAATCACAGTATTATGGTTCTGCTTTTATAGATGGCTCTGCTGCTATTTATGGTTTAACAGACCGATTGACAATAGACCTGAACGCAAAGACAATGCCAGGGACTATTTTTGTAGTGCCTTTAAAAGATATTGAAACCGTAGATAGTTATGGTCTTATCCATTTTAAGTCAGATGAGGTAAAGATACAGGAAATGCAGAAAGAAGTTGCTTTAGAAGCGCTAAAAGGACTCACATTAAATATTGATTTAGAAGTAACTAAAGATGCCGTTGCACAGGTTGTAATTGATGAGGTCTATGGGAGTAAATTGTCGGGAAGAGGTGCTGGAAATCTTCAAATAGAAATTAATACGAGAGGTACCTTTAACATGTTTGGAGACTATTTAGTAGATAGCGGAGTGTATGATTTTAAATATGGTGGGTTTGTAAATAGGCCTTTTAAAATTCAAAAAGGAGGAACTGTTTCTTGGAATGGAAATCCAGCAGATGCAAATTTAGAGGTAACGGCTGTTTATAAAGCGAAAGCAAACCCTGGAGTTTTGTTAGAGAATTTTAATTCGAATCGCAATATCGAAGTGGATTTAGTAACAAAAATTACAGGGAGTTTATTTAACTCAAAACAAGAACTGGACATCCAATTATCGAATGTAGAAGCATCGATTGCGAATGAATTGGAGTTTATTTTGAACGATAATAATGTAAATGAAAAAACAACTCAGTTTATATCACTTTTGGCTTTTGGTAATTTTGTGAACCCTGATAAAGTAGATTTTGATGCAAATACAACAATCACAAACACTGCTTCGAGTGCTATTGCCGCTGCTTTCTCTGGTCTCTTAAACAGTCCTGAAAGTAAATTTCAATTAGGTGTAGATTATCAGCAAGGACAAAATGATAATGATTTGGAGCGTTTAAATACAGACAATCAAGTAGACTTATCTGTAAGTACACAGGTTAGTGATCGAATCATTATTAACGGGAAAGTTGGTGTTCCAATTGGTACGCAAACGCAGGCAAGTGTAGTAGGGGAGGTAAAAGTAGAGGTTTTATTAAATAAAAAGGGAACCTTTAGAGGAACTATCTTTAACAGGCAAAATGAAATTCAGTATAC
>DPRC01000041.1:2688-4931 GCA_003537695.1 Polaribacter sp. | reverse complement strand
TTGTCTTTTAAGTGCTGATGAAAAGCAACTCCTGAAGTTACTGTTTTTATTGCATTTGTAAATGCGGATACCCCAACACCATTTGGTGCTACTACGCCTAAACCCGTAATTACAACTCTGTTTTTCATCTTATTTAGTTAGTATCATTCCAGAAATAGTTCCCCGACAAACCAACTCGTTTTTAGAATTCATCATTTTCACCTTACACTTCAATTTATTAAATCTAAAATATTCTTTTTCTGAAATTACGGTTACTTTTTCATTTGGCAAAACAGGTATGTAAAAATCTGTTTGATTAGAGGTCAACGCAATTTGTAATTTTCTTTTAAGCACTATTTCATCTTGCAATAAATAAATACCTAAACAAACAACACCAATTTGCGCCATTGTTTCGGTTAATATAACACCTGGTGTTATTGGGTTTTCCTTAAAGTGTCCCTTGTAAAAAAAAGCCTCTTCTTTAAATATATAATTTCCTGAAACTCCATTTTCGGAGATCTCTGTAAGCGCATCCACAAAAAGAAATGGCGGTGCATACGGCAGGTTGTTAATAATTTGTTCTGAATTCATTTTTATAATTTTACCACTCTAACAAAATCCGTTGTGCAGAAAATCCTGGGCCAAAACTCAACATTAAACCTCTTTCTCCTTTGGCTGGGTTTCTGTCCATAAAACGCTCTAAAACATAGAGCACTGTTGCGCTAGACATATTTCCGTATAGTCGCAACACCTCTTTTGTATCGTCTATATTCTTCCCTAAAACACCAAACAGGTCTTCTACCGTTTGAACAATTTTCTTTCCACCTGGATGAAAAATCAAATGCTGTATGTCGTCAATTGTGAGGTTGTTTCGTTCTAAAAAGGGATGCACAATTGCAGGAAAATGCTCTGAAATTTTCTGCGGAACCTCTTTATCTAAAATCATTTGTAAACCTGTATTTACCAGCTTAAAACCCATCATACTCGTTGCGTCATAAAAATGATACATTGCCTCATCTATAATTTCTGGCCCCTTATCCTCTTCATAAGAAGAAAGAATAACCGCAGAGGCGCCATCACCAAAAATCGCTGCACTTACAATATTTGTCATCGAATAGTCGTCTAACTGAAAAGTCGCTGTGGGCGCTTCCACCGCAATTACAACCGCTCTTTTATTCGGGTTTGCCTTTAAGAAATTTTTTGCATAAATAATTCCTGATACCCCAGCAGCACAACCCATTTCTGTAACTGGCAAGCGAACAATATCTTGCTTCATCTGCAAAGCGTTAATCAAGTAAGCATCCATAGAGGGAATCATAATTCCCGTGCAGCTCACCGTAATGATATAGTCAATATCCGTGGCTTTCAATTGTGCTTTATCTAGCGACTTTTTAAGCGATTGTTCTGCTAATTTTACCACTTCCCTCGCGTAGATATCATTTTTTTCCTCAAAAGAAGTTGCAATAAAAACTTCTGCTGGGTCCATAATTGAATACCGCTTATCCACTGCAGCTCCCTCGAAAAGCTTGATAACCTTCCGCTGAAAACGCGTGTCCTGATCTTGCATCCATAATTTTACAAACGGAATAATATCTTTTGTGTCTCGGTAATATTTTGGAAGCTGTTTTGCGACCGATGTTATTCTTACTGCCATTTATTTTTGAATTATCCATTGAAAACGGAATGCCCATTTCCAAGAAATTTGTGATTTCACCTGTATTCTTTGTGATATTTTAACCAAGTCTTTTCTTTTAAAACCTCTTAAAACGGAAGTTAAACCGTCTTCAATTATCATCTTGTTTTTTATAAAAACAGACAATAGCATAAATAAATAATACGCTAACGTATGCCTGTGGAGGTCATTTACTACAATCGCTATCTTTGTCTGTTTCAGTGTATTCTCTAAAAAAGACACCAAAGGATCTTCTTTAAAATGATGTAAAAACAGTGTTGCCAAAACAACATCAAACGTTCTCTCTTTAAATTCTTTAGAAAAAATATCTTCCGTTATAAAACTTAGTTCAGAGAATTCCGTTGATAGTTTCTTTGCATACGCAATTGCCGTGGGATTGGCATCCATACCAATCAGCTTCATTTTATACCCATTTTTTCTACCAAACTTGGCAACATCCCTTAAAATATCTCCATGCCCGCAACCAATATCGGCGATGGTTAATTCTTGTTCTTTCGGGTGGTTTTTTAAAACTTTTTTTAATGATTTTACGGTCATTGCATTTCCCCCCAACCAGCGATTGATGTTTTCT
>DPRC01000041.1:0-2591 GCA_003537695.1 Polaribacter sp. | reverse complement strand
ATACGCAATTGCCGTGGGATTGGCGTCCATACCAATCAGCCTCATTTTATACCCGTTTTTTCTACCAAACTTGGCAACATCCCTTAAAATATCTCCGTGCCCGCAACCAATATCGGCGATGGTTAATTCTTGTTCTTTCGGGTGGTTTTTTAAAACTTTTTTTAATGATTTTACGGTCATTGCATTTCCTCCCAACCAGCGATTGATGTTTTCTAGTTTGTCTAAGGTGTCTCTTAATAGATCTCCTCCAATCGAAAAATCATCCATTAACTCCTCTTTGTCTGTTCTCTTTTTCGTACTGATGAAAAAATCCATGTTCCCTGCTTCGTTTTAAAATTTATAATGCCTTTTTGGAATTATATTTTCATTGGTTTTCCGTGTGTTTGTTTAATAATAATCGGTAACAAAAAAGGAATTCTCTTTAAAGCCTGCAATAAAATGGCTGCAACCTTCTCTTTTCGGAATAGCATTGCTATAAAATGTCCTGCTTTTAAACGAAAACGAAACTTTTTATTCCACTGTCTAATATATTGCTTTTCCAGTTCCTTTCTTGAACTCAAAAATCCATTCAAGTAATTTAGAATCAATTTAGATGCAATTTGAGCGGATTGAATTGCCATACTCATTCCATTTCCACATAAAGGATGAATCATTCCTGCAGAATCACCACACATTAAAACATGATTTTCTACAGGCTTTTTTGTTTCAAAAGAAATCTGACTAATCGTAATCGGGTTTTCAAAAATTGCCTCAGAATTCAGGTATATCTCCTTCAGAAACTTGTTTTTAAAAACAACTTGCTCTTGAAAGTCTTGGATATTCTTATACTTTTTAAAAGATGAGAAATTGGTGATATAACATAAATTGATTGCATTGTTTTCGACCTTAGAAACCCCGCAATAACCACCTTTAAAATTATGGAGTGCTACTAAATCAGTAGGGAAGTCTCCTTTTACATGAATTTTTACTCCTAAGTAAGGCGCTTTTTGCTGAATAAAGGCCCGTTCCATTTTCACGTCTAATAAAGAGCGTTTTCCAAAAGCACCGATTGCCACCTTTGAAGTAAACGTATTGTTTTCTTTTGTTTTAATAGTAAAAACACCCTCTGAAAAAACAGTGTTTAAAACGGTGTCTTGTATAATTACTACGCCATTTTCTTTTGCTTTTTCTGACAAGACAAGGTCAAGCGTGTAACGTGAAATTCCAAAGCCTCCTAAAGGTAATTTTGCAGAAATAAGCTTGCTTTTTGTAGTCGATAACTGAAACTTTTTAATTTTTACAGCACCAAAATCAAAAGGATTGATGTCTAAAAAAGCTAAATACGGCAATACTTCGTTTGAAATATATTCTCCACAAACTTTATGTTTTGGGTATGCGTTTTTCTCGATCAACACCACGTTTTTACCACACTTTGACAGGTGTATGGCATTGCATAAGCCCGCCAGCCCTCCACCAATGATTGTAACATCAGAAACGTTGTTGCTTTTTATATGATTTAAAGTGTCTGTGCTTTTCTTCATTTATGTTAATAATTCTCCCAGTTCCTTTCCTACCAAGCTACCAATTGCAACGCCCATTCCCCCCAAACGAACTCCACAAAAAACATTGTCAGAAAGCTGTTTTACAATTGCTTTTTTCTGAGGGCCAACACCCATTATTCCGCTCCATCTATGTTCAATTTCAAAAGACGTATTTGGTAAAATGATTTCCTTTAAAATTTTTTCTAATTCGTTTTGTATGCGCGGTGTTTGCCCGAAAACAGCAGTTTCTTCCGTCTTAAAATCAAGGTTTCTTCCGCCTCCAAACAGAATCCGATTGTCGATGTTTCTAAAATAATAATAGCCTTTGTCTAAATGAAAGGTTCCCTTAATTTTTAAATTTTTAATAGGCGTTGTTATTAAAACTTGCGCTCGCGCTGGTTGCACTTCTTCAGCTACAAATTGCTTTGCAAAACCATTTGTAGCAATAAAAAGTTTCTGTGTTTTAAAGTTGATTTTATCTGTTTTTACCTCCATAGAACTGTCTTGTGTTACAAAACTTTCCACGGATATATTATTTAGGATCTTAACCCCTAATTTCTGAACCTTTTGAAGCAACTGAAAAGCCATTTTTCCGGTATCAATCTGGCCTTCAAAATTATTGACAATATATTTTGAGTGTACCTTTTTGAAATGGAATGTATTATCAGAAACGGAAAAAACATCCGACTTAAAAATAGGGTTTAAAAGATCATTTATTACTTTTTTTTGAGAAATACACTCCTCAAAGAACTCTTCTGAGTCACACAATTCAAATCCTTTATTTTGCTGATAATCGATATTTTGATCTCCTAAATTCTCTCGCAATAGTTGTAGCCCCCTCCAACGGTTGTCTACCAAGTTATAAACCTCTTCCGTTGAATGCGTGCTTAAGTCATCTATTAATTCTGAAAGGCTTCCAAAACAGGCAAATCCAGCATTTTTTGTGCTTGCCCCTTGGGGCAACATGCCTTTCTCTAAAATGACAATCTTTGCTTTAGGGTGCTGCTTCTTTAGCGTCAAAGCACAATTTAAACCCACAATCCCACTCCCCACAATCGTAAAGTCTACGTT
>DPRC01000051.1:19745-19871 GCA_003537695.1 Polaribacter sp. | reverse complement strand
CAACAAAGTGTTGATATTTTTGCTGTTTACAACTATTTAATAGTTTTATATTGAAATTAATGCGTATTCAATAATTTTTTCGCCAATTCTTTTCCAAGTTCTACTCCAAATTGGTCATAACTATAA
>DPRC01000051.1:19400-19601 GCA_003537695.1 Polaribacter sp. | reverse complement strand
AATTAAGAGATCGAAATGTAGCTAAAAAAAAGGCTGTATCCTCAAAAACAAGTAATTAAATATCAACAATATTATCAACAAAGTGTTGATATTTTTGCTGTTTACAAATATTTAATAGTTTTATATTGAAATTAATGCGTATTCAATAATTTTTTCGCCAATTCTTTTCCAAGTTCCACTCCAAATTGGTCATAACTATAA
>DPRC01000051.1:15963-19066 GCA_003537695.1 Polaribacter sp. | reverse complement strand
TCATAACTATAAATATTCCATAAAATTCCTTGTGTATAGATTTTATGTTCGTACAAAGCAATTAACTTCCCTAAGGAGTGCGGTGTAAGCGTGTCAAACAAAATTGAAGTACTTGGTCTATTCCCTTCAAAAACTTTAAACGGTAATAATTTTTCAATTTTCTCTTCATCTCCAGAAAACTTCAGCTCTAAATGCACGGCTTCTTTTGTTTTCCCAAAAGCCAACGCTTCTATTTGACCATGGTAATTTGCCATTAACTTTTTATGGTGCTCTGTTAGCCCATATAAAGACTCTTTATACCCAATAAAATCTGTAGGAATCAACTTTGTCCCCTGGTGCACCAATTGCATAAATGCATGCTGCATGTTTGTACCCGTACTTCCCCAAACAATGGTTCCCGTTTGATATGCTATGGCATCCCCATTCCGATCCACTCCTTTTCCATTACTTTCCATAATTGCCTGTTGCAAATAGTCTGGTAGTTTTTTTAAGCTTTGTGCATACGGCAGCACTGCCTCTGTCTCAGCACCGTAAAAATTATTATACCAAATACTAAGCAAGGCTAAAATTACCGGAATGTTCTTCTCAAAAGGGGTGTTTCTATAATGCAAATCCATCTCCTCCGCACCGTCTAATAAAGCTCGATAATTATCATAGCCTACAGCTAAACTAATAGACAATCCAACTCCAGACCATAAGGAAAAACGACCGCCTACCCAGTTCCACATTGTGAAAACATTTGATTTATCGATTCCAAAACTATCAACTGCTTCTAAATTTGTAGAGACGGCAACAAAATGTTTTGGAATGTCAAAAATTGTTGCTGATTTTAGAAACCAATTTTTCAGCGTTTCAGCATTTGTAATTGTTTCTTGCGTGGTAAATGTTTTTGAAACAATTACAAATAATGTTGTTTCTGGGTTTAATTTTTTCATAACCTCAGAAACATGATCTCCATCTATGTTGGACACAAAATGCGTAGTTAACTGATTTTTGTAATACTGCAGGGACTCCACAACCATGTCTGGTCCTAAATCTGACCCTCCAATACCAATGTTTACAATATCAGTAATTGATTTCCCCGAATATCCTTTCCATTTCCCAGAGATAACTTTATTGCTAAAGCTTCTAATTTTCCTTAAAGCAGTTTGAATTTGGGGTTTTATGTTTTTTCCTGATACATAAACAGGTGTTTCTGAAGTACTTCTTAAGGCGGTATGTAAAACTTCTCGCCCTTCCGTTACATTAATTATTTCACCAGAAAACTGCTTTTCTATCGCGTCTTTTAAATCAACTTCTTCTGCAAGTGCTACTAATAAAGAAATTGCTTTTTTATCAATCCTGTTTTTCGAAATATCAACAGATAAATCGCCAAATTGAAAAGAAAAATCTTCTGCTCTATTTGGATCTTTACAGAGATCTTTAATCTTTTGATTTTTAGTTGTCTCAAAATGCGCTGATAATTTCTCCCAAGCTTCTGTTTTTGTTGGGTTGATGTTTTTTAATGCCATACTATTAGTTTTGAGCGATTACTTTAGCAGTTATCGTGTGAGTTTTTAATTTGGGATGGAATTGATCTAATTGTAGTTTTAAAGATTTCGTAAAATCAAGAAAGACCGGTTTTATGTGCTCCTTCATAGGTTTTGCTGCAGGTAACTTTTCTCGTAAAGGATCTACTTGCCTTCCGTGTTTCCAAAAACGATAACAAACATGCGGGCCACCCGTATTTCCCGTCATCCCGACAGTACCAATTATATCCCCCTGTTTTACGTATTGCCCTTTCTTAACTTTACGCTTTTGCATGTGTAAATACTGTGTCGCGTAGGTGCTGTTGTGCTTTATTTTTACATAGTTCCCATTGCCTCCTTTTCGTGCTGATTCTATAACAGTTCCGCTAGCTGTAGCTATAATTGGAGTCCCAACTCTGGCAGCAAAATCGGTGCCTTTGTGTGGCTTTATTCTATTGCCATAATACGCAATTCGTCTTCTTAAATTATATCTTGATGAAATCCGATATTGGAATTTTATAGGTGCTTTTAAAAACTGACTGCGCAGCATTTTTGCGTTTTCATCGTAGTATTCATGGATGTTCATAATTGAATCTGCAAGAAATCTAAACGCATAGAAATCTTGATCTACGTGCTTAAATACAGCAGACTTCACTTCTCCATATCCTCCAAAAATACTGTCACTAATTATTTTCTCTTCAAATACAAACTTAAAGGAGTCCCCTTTCTGTAATTTCCCAAAATCTAAAGTCCAGGCGTAAATATCTGCAATTTCCCAAGTTAAGTTTGGGAGCAGATGCAAACTATCCATCGCGTTAGAAAGGTTTGAATAAATTTTACCTTCAACAATTTTTTCAATAGTTTTTATCGTCTGAAAATACGGAAATGCTTTGATAATAGAATCTTGAAAATCTACAACGGTAGCTCTAATTTTATTGTTTTTATATATAAAAACTTTTGCGCGCTCCAAAGAATCCTTGCTCGACAAGATCATATACGGCTTACCAGAACGCACTCTTCTAACATCAAAAACTTCTTTTATAGAAGCCGCTATCTTATTAATTTTTGGGTATCCCACATGGTGCCTATCCATAATGACCCCGAAACTTTCTCCACTTTTAATCGTGTCTAAAATAACTTTATAATCTTCCATTTTATACCCGTACTTATAAATTGGCTTTGGAATAATTTTTAACTCTAAATCTTTACTTTTTTCTTGGTTTTTACACGCAAAAAATGCAAAAAAGATACAGAAAAGAATGCTTGTTTTTTTCAAAAAGTAGGAATGATTAAATTTAAGATTCAAAAGTACAACTAAATTTGATTTTTTCTCAACCTGCAGAAGGAAGTTCCGATAACGGTTTCGTTAAATTTTAAGAAGCTCAAGAAGTGTCTCGTTAGCGTTTATTAAAACCAGTAACTAACCCTTGATATTGCTGCAGCTCTGCCCTTAAAGAACCTACAGATAAATCTGCTTGCATTTTAATTGGTATTTTGTTGGCGTCATCTGTAATCCAGATAGTCACACTTTCTTCGGCTTTAAAAATTCTGCCAGATTGCACCAAAGGTCTAAAAACTAAAGCATTAATTTTTCC
>DPRC01000051.1:0-15574 GCA_003537695.1 Polaribacter sp. | reverse complement strand
TGAGAATCCATAAACATATCAATTGCTATTTCATCTCCTTTTTTCATCCCCTTTACATCTTGGGTTCTTAAATAGTAGAAGGAGGACATCATGTCTTGTACATTAGAAAAAGCAATTATGGTATCTTTTTGATTTATAAAATCTTGAACATAGGCCTCTTTTGAATCATAATTAAACTGCGTATTTCTATGTTTTTTGTAGCCACCTTCGTCTATCTTTCTTTTAAAGTAATAAGGCTTTATAGTATCTTTATCAAAATAGCTTTCGTAGACGTCATCAATCTTAAAAAACCATTTTATAATACCTGAGGTCCAACCAGAACCTTTTGAGTAGAAAACCTTTTTACCATCTAATTCGACTTCGTTTAATTCCAAAACTGCAGTCCCGGCTTTTAAAAAACCTGAATAGCTCATTTTGTACCACAACTTTTCTCCACTTTTAAAGGCAGGTACCTCTTTTTGTGAGAAGCTTGCAAAAGACCAAAAAAGCATGAGTACTACTACTATCTGTTTTTTCATAAAAACCAAACTTATAAAAAAGTATTGACAAATCCCATTCCAAAAGTTAAAAAGTCATTCACAAATAAATTGTAAATGACTTTTTAACTTTTTTTTTAGTTTTTATGAAGTGCCCCAATTTTTCAACTCTTCTTCACTCCACAAATACGGGTAAAATATTCTTCGTTGGTATTTTGGATGCATGTATTTTCTCCAGCTGCTTCCGCCGGTTGCTTCTAAATCTTTCTCTTTTCCCCCCAAATATTTTCCTGCAGCATTGTAATGTGCCATTACCCACTTTACATTTACCGTATAATCATAATGACGCATTGCCTTTACCAAGGTCTCATCTTGTTGCACTTCTAATGGAAGTTCTTTGAATTTTTTAGAAAGATTGATCTCATTATAGTCTTCCATAAAGTCGATGAATTCTCCTAAGTATTTTTCCTCAAAAAGATTTAACAAAGTTGATTTTTGACCTGTTGTATAATTTTTACCTGCTGCCTGCCAGTACAAATGATTGTAAGCATTTTTAAAGGATGAATCCTGATCTATTGTATCTCTGTAACGCACATCTATTAGATTAATTAATTCCGTTGAAGCGAATTCAATTTTACGGTATTGCGAACTTTGAAAACCACTCGCAGGCGTTAATGTTGTTCTAAATTTAAGATATTGCGCTCTCTCCATACCGTCTGCCATCACAGAAAAAGAGGTACATAGCATGTCAAAGTATCTGCTAACTCTGTTTAAATGTAATGAAAACTTATCTGCAGATACAGCGGCTGTTTTCGCCACTTGGTCAATCTCCCAAAGAATCATTTTAAATAATAATTCATTGACCTGATGGTACATGATAAAAACCATTTCATCTGGCTGTGTTGTTCTTGGGATTTGCAGACCTAAAAGCGCATCTGTTTGAATATAATCCCAATATGTAATTGGTGTGCTCCATAATAAACCTTCTAGCATCGCATCTACCGGCACCCCAAGTTTCTCGTACTTTTCTTCTATTGCTTTTAAAATTTCTTCTCTTTCCATTTTCCTTCTGAGGTTGCCGCTATTTTGAGTTTTGACGTTGATCGCAATTTAGTATTAAAATTTAGATTTAGATCCCACCCAGCGCATTCAATATTATAGCTCCTTTCGCGTTTATTTAATTAAAAAACCAGAAGGCAAGAAGATTCATCTTGCCTCTTACTTCTTTTTTCCACTGCTCTTTTTAAAGTGTTCCTCTTTTCGCTTGCTCTCTTTCTATAGATTCAAACAATGCTTTGAAGTTTCCTGCTCCAAAACCTCTGGCACCCATTCTTTGAATAACCTCAAAAAATAAAGTAGGCCTGTCTTCAATTGGCTTTGTAAAAATCTGCAACAAATATCCTTCTTCATCAGCATCAATCATAATTCCCAATGCCATTAATTTTTCAATATCTTCTCCTAATTCGTGACTAAACTCTTGTAACCTTCCAGGAACTGATTTGTAATAGGCAGCCGGTGGTGTTGACAAAAATTCAACTCCATTGGCTTTTAACTGAGAAACTGTTTTAATAATATCATCTGTTGCAACCGCAATGTGCTGCACTCCTGCGCCTTCATAAAAATCTAAATACTCCTCAATTTGAGAACGTTTTGCTGCTTTTGCGGGCTCGTTTATTGGAAATTTAATTCTGCCATTTCCATTAGACATTACCTTACTCATTAATGCAGAATACTCCGTATGAATTTGCTTGTCATCGAAAGATAAAAAGTTTTCAAAACCCATTACATCTTCATACCATTTTACCCAAATATCCATTTGATTCCAACCTACATTCCCAACCATGTGATCGATGTATTTTAGACCTGCACTGGGTGGATTGTAAGCTGATTCCCATTTTTGGAAACCGGGTAAAAAAGTGCCTTTGTAATTTTTACGTTCTACAAAGAGATGCACCGTTTCTCCGTATGTGTAAATTCCTGCGCGCACAACTTCCCCCTGTTCATCTGACATTACTGTTGGCTCCATGTATGATTTTGCCCCTCGTGATGTAGTTTCTTCATAGGCTTTTCTTGCGTCTTCAACCCACAATGCAATCACTTTTACTCCATCACCATGTTTTACAATGTGGTCATTTATTGGAGAGGTACTATTTAGGGGAGTTGTTAATACTAGTTTTATTTTATCCTGGGTTAGTACATAACTCACCGAATCTTTAGAACCTGTTTCTAATCCACGATATGCGTGTGATTGGAATCCAAAAGCTGTTTTGTAAAAATGTGCTGCCTGTTTTGCATTTCCTACATAAAACTCTATATAATCTGTTCCTAATAATGGAAGAAAATCTTGCGCTCCTTCAAATATTTTTTCTAATCCGTAGTCGACTGATTTTATTTCTTTTTTGCTCATATTTTTTTTTATGGGGAATAGAATTTAAGCACTGAGAAAAAGAAAACTATCGCTTATTTTAAAACTACGAATCTTCTTTTGAAATTTCTCTCTTTTAAATTCAATCTTTATTCATTGTATTTTTAATAGCACACTTTCGCGTTTGTTATGGCATCACCTTCGATTGTTTATTGCGCTTTGCTTGCAGACAAGTAAAGTACTAATTGAAATGACTTCCTTTTTTTTAAAAGTATCTTGGAAATTAGGAAATAGCGACTGCTCTTTATTTTATTCCAACCAAGATTTATAATACGTTTCATCCGCAATTTTCATGGCCTCTTCTGTAACCTGTAAAGGCTTAAAAGTATCTACCATTACCGCTAATTCTTCTGTTTTCGTATGCCCGATACTGCGTTCTGTAGCGCCGGGGTGTGGTCCATGCGGTATTCCCGAAGGATGCAAAGAAATATGTCCTTGATCTACATCATTTCTACTCATAAAATCACCGTCCACATAGTACAACACCTCATCTGAATCAATATTACTGTGATTGTATGGCGCTGGAATTGAATTGGGATGGTAGTCGTACAAACGTGGCACAAAGCTGCAAATTACAAAGGCGCTGGTTTCAAAGGTTTGGTGTACTGGTGGTGGCTGATGAATTCTGCCTGTAATTGGCTCAAAATCGTGAATTGAAAATGCATATGGAAAGTTATACCCATCATATCCTACCACATCAAAAGGATGCGAAGCGTATACCATTTCTATAATTTCTCCTTGTTTTTTTACTTTGATTAAGAAATCTCCTAAGACGTCATGCGTTTCTAATTCATAAGGTCTTCTAATATCTCGCTCACAAAAAGGTGCGTGCTCTTGCAATTGTCCAAAATGATTTCGATATCTCTTTGGCGTATAAATAGGGGAATATGATTCAATAATAAACAAGCGATTGTTTTCATCATCAAAATCTAACTTATAAATAATCCCTCTCGGAATAACCAAATAGTCACCGTATTTAAAATCAATATTTCCCAGGTGAGTTCTTAGTTTTCCAGTGCCTTTGTGAACAAAAATCACCTCGTCTGCATCTGTGTTTTTATAAAAATATTCGGTGGTAGAGTGTTTTGGAGCTGCTAAAATAATATTGCAATCCGTATTTGTTAATACAATCTTCCTGCTTTCTAAATAATCGTTTTCTGGAGGCACCTGAAAGCCTCTAAAACGGTACGACTGGATATTATTTGCCTTTGCAATTTTCGGTTTTACAGTGTACTGTTTTTTAATTTCTTTGACCATTGTTGGCCTGTGCTCGTGGTAAGAGTTTGTAGACATTCCATCAAAACCGATGGTGCCAAAAAGCTGCTCATAATAAAGACTTCCGTCTTTTTTACGAAATTGCGTGTGTCTTTTAGGTGGAATTTCTCCTAGTTTGTGGTAAAAAGGCATGATGCTAATATTAAAAAATTAATAAATACAAGGTAACAGTTTATCTTTGAATGCCAACTGTTGGGTTTTTGCATTGAAATTAGTAGGTTTAATCCTTATTCTGGATTGCGCTTTATTAAAAATTTTAAGTGTATTAACAATTCTACAAACATTTCAATCGATTTCGTTGCATCACAAATGTACAATAAGTCTTTAGAAAATTCCGTTTTCTGTAAAGTAATGGGATTTTAATGTTTATTACTCAATCTTTTTAACCACTGCTTTCGGCGCTTCTTTCCTTGTGCCATCAAATCCATCTACACCTCCTACGGTAGTATATTTCATTACATATTTTTTATTGGGAAAAATACGCTTGTAAGCACTCTGACACATTAAAGTAGCTTCATGAAAACCACAAAGAATTAATTTCAGTTTTCCAGGGTAAGTATTTACATCTCCAATAGCGTAAATTCCTGGAATATTTGTTTGATAATCTAAGGCATTATTTACTTTAATCGCATTTTTTTCAATTTCTAATCCCCAATTTGCAATCGGGCCTAGCTTTGGAGACAATCCAAAAAGCGGAATAAAATGATCGGTTTCAATGGTAAACTCTTCACCACCATTTTGAATTACAGCAACTCCTGTTACCTTATCGGTACCAACAATTCCTTTTACTTCTGCAGGTGTTATCATGATAATTTTACCAGCATCTTTTAACTCCTGCACTTTGTCTACAGAATCTAGGGCTCCTCGGAACTCATTTCTTCTATGGATTAATGTGACTTCAGCGGCAACGTCTGTTAAGAATATTGCCCAATCTAAAGCAGAATCTCCACCTCCAGAAATCACTACTTTTTTATTTCTATAAAACTCTGGATCTCTAATAATATACTCCACTCCTTTGTCTTCAAAGTCTGAAATATTAGGAATTGGAGGTTTCCGGGGTTCAAAAGAACCCAACCCACCCGCAATTGCCACTATTTTGGCATGGTGTTTTGTACCCTTATTCGTTGTCACCACAAAAGTTTCATCCTCCTGTTTCTCAATAGTCTCTGCGCGCTCTCCTAAAGTAAAACCAGGCTCAAATTGTTTAATTTGTTCCATTAGTTTGTACGTTAAATCTCCTGCTAAAATTTCTGGATAAGCAGGAATGTCATAAATTGGTTTTTTAGGGTAGATTTCTGAACATTGTCCACCAGCTTGCGGTAATGCATCTATTAAGTGGCAACGCAGTTTTAATAACCCTGCTTCAAAAACGGTAAACAGCCCTGTAGGTCCTGCTCCAATAATTAAGATATCTGTTGTAATCATTCTTTTTATTTTCAAAACCTCACAAGGCGATATCCTTGTGAGGTCTTTTTTTATTGTCAAGCGCGTTGGGGGATTCCACTTAATTATTTGTATTCTTTAACACGAACTTAGGCCACATTTATGACTTCTAAAATTTGTGGTGCATACTTTTTGATAGTTGCTTCTACACCGTTCTTTAAAGTCATCTGATTCACAGAGCAACCTGTACAAGCGCCTTCTAACTGCACCTTTACAATGCCCTCTTCTATTGACAATAGTTTAATATTACCTCCATCGCTCATTAAAAATGGACGAATTTCTTCTAAGGCTTTTTCTACATTTTCTAGTGTTTCTTCTGTTGTCATAATTTATTTTTTTACGGCACTGCACCCACTCATTGTTGTAATTCTCACAACTTCTGTTGGAGGCAAACTCTCATTTCTTTTTAACAGTTCTGCAACCATTTCTTTTGTAATGTCATTGAATGATTTTTCTAGCACTGTTCCCTCTTGCAACGCAACTGGACGCCCAACGTCTCCAGATTCACGAATACTTTGTACCAAAGGAATTTCTCCCAAAAATCTCGTTTTAATATCTTCTGCTAAATTCTTTGCCCCATCTTTTCCAAAAATATAGTACTTGTTGTCTGGCAATTCTTCGGGCGTAAAATAAGACATATTTTCTATGATTCCTAAAACCGGCACATTGATATTTTCTTGTTGAAACATACCAACCCCTTTTCTAGCATCTGCCAATGCAATATTTTGTGGGGTACTCACTACAACTGCTCCACTAATTGGCAATGCTTGTACAATTGACAAATGCACATCTCCAGTTCCTGGAGGCAGATCAATTAGTAAGAAGTCTAACGTTCCCCAATCTGCGTCAAAAATCAATTGATTTAATGCTTTTGAAGCCATTGGTCCACGCCAAATTACTGCTTGCCCTGGATCTGTAAAAAAACCTAATGACAATAGCTTGACACCGTAATTTTCTACAGGTTTCATTTTTGAACGTCCGTCTATGTTTACAGAAAGTGGCTTTTTCCGTTCAACATCGAACATAATATGTTGCGATGGCCCATATACATCGGCATCTAAAACCCCTACGTTAAAACCCATTTTAGCGAGAGAAATGGCAGTATTTGCCGTAATTGTAGATTTCCCAACCCCCCCTTTACCAGAAGCAATTGCTATGATGTTTTTAATATTTGGAATTTCTTTCCCACGAATTTGATTGGGGTTCTGCTTTGGAGCAGGCTTTGCTACTGTTAAATTGATTTTTACAGCAATTTTTTCTGATACCTTCGCTTTAAGCACCTTTGTTATCTCCCCTTCAATTTTCTTTTTTGCCTGTAAAGTAGGGTTGCTAATCGTTACATCCACCTCTACCTCATCGCCAAAAGTGACAATGTTGGTTATATTTTTGTTTTCCACCAAACTCTTTCCTTCTCCGGGAGCCGTTATGGTATCTAATGCTTTATATATGTCCTCTTTTTTAAAACTCACGTCTTATTTTTATTTAAACTTGACTGTAAAGATACGGCTTACTGTTTAGAAAATAAAGCTTGTAGATTGTGATTATTTATGATTTGATAGCTGGAGATTATGCTAGCTCATTTCTAAAAATTACAAAGAATGTTTTTATAGAATTGTCACTTGATTCTTGAATGCATGGAACTTATCTCGGCAACCCTTTTAGTGGTTCCCAAAAAACATGCTCAAAATCCTGAATTTGGTTTTCAACAACAACAATTCCTTCATTTTCTAATAATTGCTGCATCAAGTTTGTGCCGTCAAAATGATGTTTTCCAGTAAGTAAACCTTTTCTATTTACAACTCTGTGTGCAGGAACTGACTCCAACTGAGTGTGAGAATTGTTCATTGCCCAACCCACCATTCTTGCGGATTTTGCTGCTCCCAGATAGCTGGCAATAGCTCCATAACTAGTCACTCTCCCAAAAGGGATTAAACGTGCAATCTTGTATACTTTATCGAAAAAATTGTCTGAATCTTTCAAGGAATGAAGGTAAGCCGTTTTATTGTATTATCATTTCACGGAATGCTCTTTTGTACTGGAGCCATTTGTCTCAAAAAAAAGAAGAGCACAAAAGGTGTGCTTGCAGCAGCGCAATCGTTGCTTTCAAAAAGACCTAACGAAATTAATACTTCAGACGAAATTTAATATAGGTAATCGGCTTTCCAACTTCTAAATATTGATTTTCGTAGAAAGTCTGGGTTTCTGTAACCTCTTTTGGAGCACCTTCATTTTTATAAACCGTGTGGTTTGCATACAACACTTCGTGCCCTGCTCCATGCAACAACCCTAGCGTATACCCATGCATAAATTCGCTGTCAGTTTTTAAGTTTACAACGCCTTCTTCATTTAAAATTTGGTGGTACTTTTTCAGAAAAGAACTGTTGGTCATTCTGTGTTTTGTACGCTGATACTTTATTTGAGGATCTGGAAAAGTAATCCAGATTTCAGCAACTTCATTTTCTGCGAATATAAAAGCAACCAATTCTATCTGGGTCCTTACAAAAGCTACATTTGGCAAGTTTTCTTCGATTGCTGTTTTTGCTCCACGCCAAAAGCGAGCTCCTTTTATGTCGATTCCAACATAATTTTTATTGGGGTTCTTTCTTGCTAAAGCGATTGTATATTCCCCTTTACCGCAACCCAATTCCACAACAATAGGATTGTTATTTCCAAAAAAAGAATGCCATTTACCTTGGTGAGCGAATTTTGTAACAACTTCCTCTCGTGTTGGCTGAATGACATTATTAAACATTTCATTCTCTTTGAAACGTTTCAGTTTATTTTTGCTTCCCAAATTTTAAAATTAAGCTTTATCTTCTGTTCCTTCTTTTGCAAAGCGTCGCGATTCTTTCATCCAATAGGCAAATAAAACTAAAAGCACCAAAAGGAAAAACCAGTTGACTGCGTTCGAAATCCACCAACCTAAGTCTGCTTTTGCGATTGTTGTGCGTATCCAATTAAAGGGAAGAAATAGAAGATCTGTAAATAAACTACCAATCCATCTAAAAATATTGCTTGCTATCATAACTTATTTATCTTTACGTTGCAAAAATAACAAAAGAATCAATGCTAGCCAATTTTTTAGGGAAATCTAAACCAATCAATTTTATAATTCTTCTCAGCCTGTTTACTTGCTTATTTTTATGCGCATCTTTTTCACAATTTACTACCCAGAACTTCAACCTTTTTAGTCTTCTCAAAATTGCAGGGTTTCTTGGCTTTTATTTTAGTGTTTTCTTCTTTTATAATTTTATTGTTTCTAAAAACAATTTAACCTTCGATAATTTTTATGCTTTCTTTATTTTTACCATACTACTGAGTTATTTTTTGCCAATAATAATCAGCTTTAAAGCCATGATTACACTGCTATTGTATGCTCTTTTTCTTAGAAAAATATACAGTTTAAAATCGCATAAAAAAATATTAAAAAAGCTTTTTGACAGTGGGTTTTGGCTGGGTATTTTATTTCTTATAAACCCTTTTACTGCCATATTTTCAATACTTATATACAGTGCTATTTTTCTACATCAAAAAGCAATAATTCATAATTTATTGACCCCAATAATTGGCTTTTTAATTCCTGGGATTCTATACTGTGCGCACTGCCTTTGGTTTGATCAATTGTATCTTTTTACCAATCTTTTTTATTTTGAAATCCCTGCATCTTTAAGTTTTTATGCCGATAAAGCTTTTTATTGGACCACAATTAGCATCTTAGGACTTTCTCTTCTTTCTCTAATTGTAAAATCTCCAAAAGCGCTGTCTATAAATAACTCCTTTAAAAAAAGCTGGCTTCTTTTAATTCTAAACCTATCCGTTGGGGTCTTGTTTGCACTCATAGTCCCTAATAAAAATGGTGTGGAGCTCTTGATTTTAGTCTTTCCTGCAACCATCATTATTGCTAACGGAATCGAACTGATTGCTAGTAAATTTATAAAAAATCTATTTTTTATACTGCTCTTAGCAAGTGCTATTTATTTTCCTTTTTTATTATAGTTTAACCCCAAAAGCAAGGTCTCCTGCATCCCCTAAGCCAGGAATAATATAGCCTTTATCACTGAGTTCCTCGTCTATTGCTGCAATCCATAAATGCGTATTTTCAGGGAAATGTTCTTGTACAAAGGCGATGCCCTCTTTCGCTGCGATTACGGCAACAATATGCAATTCTTTTGGAGCACCATACTTTTTAATAGCGTCGTATACGGCCACTAAACTTTGTCCTGTAGCCAGCATTGGATCTGCCAATAGTAGTGTTTTATTTTCTATAGAAGGCGCCGCAAAATATTCGACAATAATCTCAAAAGCTGCATCGTTGTTAGGGTGATGTCTGTACGCAGAAATAAAAGCATTTTCTGCTGCGTCAAAATAATTTAAGAGGCCTTGATGTAGTGGAAGACCCGCCCTTAAAATAGAACATAACACAATGTCATTTACCGGTTCGTCTATCAATTTGACACCCAAAGGAGTCACAACTTCAACGCTCTTATAAGAAAGCTTTTTACTCAATTCATAGCCTAAAACCTCTCCAATTCTTTCAATGTTTCTGCGAAAACGTAAAGAGTCCTTCTGAATAGCAACGTCTCTAATTTCTGCTATAAACTTATTTAAAATGGAGTTATTTTCTGAGATATGGTGTATTTGCATTTTGTGAAGATAAGTAAACAAATGCACTACAAATTGCAAAACTTCACCTCTTCTTTGCAGCCCTTCACATCGTTCACTAAAAGCAAGCAGCTTTTTAAAAAGTATTTTCCTTTTTTCAAGGGATACATCTAAAATATATCCTCACCTTCGCAGGCTGTACACCCACAAAACCCCTACAAATGAACAAGAGAGTACTTGCTTTAATTGCGGTATCTATTGCCACCATAATTTATGGAATTACTTTTACGGTTGCCAAGGAAGTCATGCCCCTTTATGTAAAGCCCTATGCTTTTATTTTACTAAGAGTTTCAGGAGCCACGCTTGTGTTTTGGATACTGGGAATGTTCACACCACAACAAAAAATTGAAAAATCTGACTATCAAAAAATAGCAATTGCATCCTTTTTTGGAATCATGTTAAACATGCTTACTTTTTTCAAAGGGCTTAGTTTAACAACCCCTATTAGTGCAGCTGTCATGATGATTACTGCCCCCATTATGGTCCTCCTTTTTTCGAGTATTTTAATTAAAAAAGCCATTGGGAAGCAGCGAATATTAGGTGTTTTTATTGGGCTCATTGGAACCCTTGTATTGATTACTTTTGGCAGCTCTTCTGGAGAGAGTGGAACTAATAATAATTGGGGGAATTTTTTAGTTTTTGTAAATGCTGCGTCTTATGGTTTGTACCTCGTACTCGCAAAACAACTGCTCGTAAAATACCACCCTGTTGTATTTGTAAAATGGTTGTATTTGTTCGGATTCATTTTTGTAATTCCTTTTGGATCTGCTGAATTCATGGAAATTGTTTGGCGTAAGATTCCTACAAATATATACTGGAATATTGGTTTTATAATACTGCTGACTTCCTGTGTTACCTACCTTTTTAATCTCTATGGTTTGGCAAAATTAAAACCTACAACTGTGAGTGTCTTTATTTATTTACAGCCTGTAATTGCTACTATTTATGCATTACTAGTTGGGAGTGATTCTTTGAACTTCGTGAAGGTGAGCGCTACACTACTCATCTTTTTAGGTGTATATTTAGTAACCAAACAAGTAGAAAAATAAAGGAATTAAAGGTATCTTTACAACTCATTTAAAATGATGATTTTATGATTCAATCGATGACTGGTTACGGAAAAGCAGTTTTACAATTGCCTACAAAAAAAGTAACCATAGAAATTAAATCTTTAAACAGTAAAAGTTTAGATTTAAATGTGCGCATTCCGTCTCATTACAAAGAAAAGGAATTGGCTGTTCGTAAAAAATTAGCAAGCGCTTTGGTGCGCGGAAAAGTAGACTTTTCAATCTATATAGAAATGACTGCAGATGAAACCTCCACCACTGTGAATCATCGGGTTGTAAAAGACTACATACAACAATTAAGAAATGTGGTTCAGACGGGTGGGAATGATGATGTTGAATTACTAAAAATGGCAGTAAGAATGCCAGATGCACTAAAGACAGATCGCGAAGAATTGGATGAAAATGAATGGACCCTTATTAATGACAGCGTGGACCTTGCTATCTCAGAAATTGTTCAATATAGAACAGACGAAGCGGCTTCTTTAGAAATAGATTTTAAAGAAAGAATAAAAAATATAAACACTTATTTAGAGGAGGTAAAAGCATTGGATGGCGATCGGGTTGAAAATGTAAAAATCCGTTTAAAAAAGGCAATTGACGATTTAAAAGTAGCTACCGATGAAAACCGTTTTGAGCAGGAATTGATTTATTATCTAGAAAAATTAGATATTAACGAAGAAAAAGTGCGCTTGGCAAATCATTTAGAATATTTCATGCAAACCTTAGCTTCTGAAGATTCTAATGGTAAAAAATTAGGATTTATTGTTCAAGAAATGGGAAGAGAAATAAATACAACTGGTTCTAAAGCTAATTTTGCTCCGATGCAAAAAGCGGTGATTCAGATGAAAAACGAATTGGAACAAATTAAAGAACAAATATTAAACGTTTTGTAAACACGTTGTTTGCAAACAAAACGGTTCACTGCGCTCAAGGAAATATCCATAAGGCAATGTAAAAACGATATTATGAGTAAGCATTTTAAAGGAAAATTATTTGTGTTTTCGGCACCTTCGGGATCAGGGAAAACAACCATTGTGCGTCATTTATTAAAACAAGAAAGATTTAACCTGGCTTTTTCTGTTTCTGCAACCTCAAGAGACCCAAGAGACTTCGAGAAAAATGGAGAAGATTATTATTTTATCGACCTAAAAGATTTTAAAAACAAAATCAAGGGAGATGAATTTCTAGAATGGGAAGAGGTTTATCGAGACAACTTCTATGGAACATTAAAAACAGAAATTACGCGCATTTGGGCTCTAAAAAAACATGTTATTTTTGACATTGATGTTGTTGGTGGATTGCGCATTAAAAAGAAATTCCCTACCGAAACATTGGCGGTCTTTGTAAAACCCCCAAGTGTGGATGAGCTAAAAATTCGCTTGAAAAAGCGCAAGACAGAAAGCGAAGAAAAAATTAATATGCGCATTGCAAAAGCTTCTGTAGAGCTAGCAACAGCGCCACAGTTTGATAAAATCATAAAAAATTATGATCTGGAGGTAGCCCTAAAAGAAGCGGAAGCTTTAATTAGCGATTACCTGGAGATATCATAGACCTAACAAAAAAAGGGAGGACAGGAACTTTGCAACATCTGCAAACCTATCGCACTGCTCTTATCACCCAAAACTGCAAAGAAGATGAATAAAGTCGGTTTATATTTTGGTACCTTCAACCCCATTCATGTAGGGCACCTAATTATTGCCAATCACATGGTAGAAAATTCAGATTTAGACGAAATTTGGATGGTTGTTACCCCGCACAATCCATTTAAAAATAAAAGTTCTCTTCTTGGAAATCACCACCGCTACGAACTGGTGTACAAAGCGACAGAAAAGTACCCAAAAATTAAAGCTTCTGATATTGAATTTAAATTACCACAACCCAATTACACGGCGCATACCTTAGCACACATTTCAGACCAATTCAAAAACAAAGAGTTTTGTTTAATTATGGGTGAAGACAATCTTAAGAGTTTTCATAAATGGAAAAACTTTGAGACCATCTTAGAGCATCACCAACTATATGTATACCCTAGGGTTTCTGAAGAACTATTAGAAACTTCATTAGACCAGCACCCAAAAATTCATAAAGTGGAAGCACCCATCATACAAATTTCTTCTACCATGATCCGAAAAGGAATTAAAGAAGGCAAAAACATACAACCAATGCTCACAAAAGAGGTTTGGAATTATATTGATGAAATGAATTTTTACAGAAAATAATTTTCTTAATTTTATACCGCTGATAAATTAAAGCCCACCCACAAGTTTTCATTGTATATTTGCAATTATTCAAACTATTATTTTGGCTAAAAAAGACAAAAAAAAAGGAAGATTTAAACAAAAACTAACGGATAAATACCGTTTGGTAGTTTTAAACGACGATACTTTTGAAGAGCGTTTTTCACTAAAACTATCGCGCTTAAATGTATTTGTACTGGGAGGTGTTTTTTCTATTTTACTCATTGTAATTACCTCCGTTATTATAGCCTTTACAGCTATCAAAGAATACATTCCTGGATATGCATCTTCAAAATTGAAAGCAGACGCCATAAAATTAACCTTTGATGCAGATTCTCTAAAACAAAAATTAGCAATTTTAGAAAACTATACCAAAGCGTTAAAACCCATTTTAACCGGAACAATTAGCTCAGAAGAGATCGATTCTCTTCAGGTGAAGGCAAGACAAATAACCATTGACGAAAGTGAATTGGATGCCTCAAAAGAAGATTCTTTGTTTCGAGAAAAGATCGATAGAGAAACGCGTTTTGCAATTTTAAATACTGATAAAAGTAATGTCAAAATTGTGTTCTTTGCTCCGTTAAAAGGTACTATTTCGCAAGATTTTGAAGCCACTTCTAAACATTTTGCGATTGATATTGTTGCAGAAACAGGTTCCCCCGTAAAGGCAGTAGCAGATGGAACTGTTATTTTTTCTGGATGGAGTGCAGAAACAGGGTATGTTCTTCTCTTAAAACATGACAATGACTATATCTCTGTTTACAAACACAATGGAAACTTACTGAAACAGCAGGGAGATTTTGTGAAGTCCGGAGAAGTAATTGCAAGTGTTGGCTCTACCGGGGAACTCTCTACAGGCCCTCATTTACATTTTGAACTTTGGAAAGGTGGATATGCCATGAATCCAACAAATTTTATAGACTTTAAATAATGAGTATTAAATCTTTTTTTGCAATTCCCTTTGCTAAAATTGCCACTAGAAACGTCTACAAATGGGCGAATAATCCGCATGTAACTCAAGAAAAAGTTTTTAAAAACTTAATTTCAAAAGGCCGTAAAACTGCTTTTGGAAAAGACCACAATTTTGATACAATTTCTAATTATAGCGATTTCAAAAAAGAAGTAGCAGTCACAGATTACGAAGGATTAAGACCGTATGTCGATCGAATGGTTGCTGGAGAACCAGACATCTTATGGGTGGGTAAACCGCTCTATTTTGCAAAAACCTCTGGCACTACCTCGGGTGCTAAGTACATTCCTATCACCAAAGAGTCCATGCCCACCCACATCAAAGCTGCAAAAAATGCGCTATTGTTTTATATTGTAGCAAAAAACGATGCAAGCTTTGTAAATGGTAAAATGATTTTTCTACAAGGGAGCCCAGTGTTACAAAATAAAAATGGTGTAAAACTAGGAAGGTTAAGTGGTATTGTAGCGCATTATATTCCGCAATACTTATTAAAAAATAGGCTGCCAAGCTGGGAAACCAATTGCATAGAAGATTGGGATGCGAAAGTAAATGCCATTGTAGAAGAAACGATTCATGAAGACATGTCTGTTATTAGTGGAATTCCTTCTTGGGTGCAAATGTACTTTGAAAAACTAATTGATAAAACAGGCAAATCAATTTCTGAGCTCTTTCCAAATTTTAATTTCTTTATTTATGGCGGTGTAAATTTTGAGCCATACAAGAATAAATTTGAAAGTCTCATCGGTAAAAAAATAGATTATATAGAACTGTATCCTGCCTCAGAAGGTTTTATTGCCTACCAAGACTCGCAGACAGAAAAAGGAATGCTGCTGCAATTGGATGCAGGTATTTTTTACGAATTTATTCCTGCAAATCGCTTCTTTGAAGAAAATCCGCCAAGATGCTGCCTGAAAGAGGTAGTGCTTGGAGTTAATTACGTTATTATTCTAAATACTACTGCTGGCCTTTGGGGCTATAATATTGGTGATACTGTTGAGTTTGTATCTACAAAACCTTAT